>NZ_BCVG01000093.1 GCF_001591625.1 Metabacillus fastidiosus NBRC 101226 | reverse complement strand
GCACCTTTACGGGCAGTTGATCTCCCTCTTAACTTCCTTGATTGAGTCCTCTCAAATTTTGAAGTGGGAGTCTTACTGCCCGTTAAGTATGGGATAAATCAATATAATCTCCTGGATGTAGAACACGGCCTACTCCTTCAGGGAGCATTTTCACAAATTCATCCGGATTCTGTTTAATAATCGGAAAGGTATTGTAATGAATTGGAACAACTGTTTTCGCTCGAACCCATTTTGCAGCATCCGCAGCATCTTCCGGTCCCATCGTAAAATTATCACCAATAGGAAGGAATGCTAAGTCAATATTATTACGTTCCCCAATTAATTTTAAATCAGAGAAAAGAGCAGTATCTCCTGCGTGATAAACTGTCTTTCCTTCTGCTGTAAAAAGAATTCCACCAGGCATTCCGGTATAAACAATCGTTTTATTTTCTGTTTCTTCATAGCCTGAACCATGAAAAGCTTGTGTGAATTTCACTTTTCCAAAATCAAACTCAAATGCACCGCCAATATGCATCGGATGCACATTTAAGCCTTGCCAGCTTAAATAATTAGCAAGTTCATGTGGAGCAACGACGAGGGCATTATTTCTTTTTGCCAACTGGACAGTATCCCCTACGTGATCATTGTGGCCATGCGTTAATAAAATAATATCAATTTCCAATGTAGACGCTTCCAAATCAGTGACTGGATTTCCGGTTATAAATGGATCAATTACGATTGCTTTTCCTTTTGTTTCGATTTTCACAACTGAATGTCCATGATAGGATACTCGCATCTTCATCACCTCATTATTAATCGTACTACATTCTGGAACATTTGTTAATTAACTGCATCATATAAAAATAATAAAAGCGGCCTCTTATCGGCCGCTTGCTTTTCTTTATCGTAATAGTAATTGTTTTGCATTAAAATATGATAGATCATGAGCCTGTGCCACTGCCTCATACGTAGCAAATCCTTCTAACGTATTAATTCCTTTCAACAGGGCCTCATTTTCTAGACAAGCTCGTTTATATCCCTTATTGGCAATCTCAATAGCATATGGGATAGTTGCATTTACAAGTGCTAAAGTAGACGTTCTAGGAACAGCTCCTGGAATGTTTGCCACTGCATAATGCAGTACTCCAAACTTTTCGTATGTCGGATTATCATGTGTTGTTACCTTGTCGACTGTTGCAAAGATTCCACCTTGATCAATAGCAATATCAACGATAACAGAGCCTGGCTGCATTGATTTCACAGCTTCCTCCGAAACAAGTTTCGGTGCTTTTGCTCCAGGTATTAACACTGCTCCAATTACAAGATCTGATTGCATAACAGCTTCAGTGATATTAAGCGGATTAGACATTAGTGTCGTTATACTGGAACCGAAAATATCATCCAGCTGCCGCAATCTTTCAGGACTTACATCTAAAATCGTCACTTCTGCTCCTAATCCAATTGCAATTTTAGCAGCATTTTTTCCAGCTACCCCGCCGCCAATAATCGTGACTTTTCCTCGTCTTACACCTGGTACACCTGATAGTAAAATCCCTTTGCCACCTTCAGGCTTTTCTAAAAACTGTGCACCTAACTGTGACGCCATTCTTCCAGCAACTTCACTCATTGGTGTTAGTAATGGTAATGATCCGTCAGATAATTGAACTGTTTCATAGGCAATGCCGATTACTTTTTTCTCAAGTAAGGCAGCCGTTAACTCTGGCTCTGGTGCCAAGTGAAGATAAGTGAATAAAATTAATCCTTCCCTAAAAAAGTGATATTCCTCTTGAAGGGGCTCTTTCACTTTCATCACCATGTCCATCGACCATGCTTCTTCAGCTGTCTGAACTATAGTTGCTCCGGCTGCTATATATTGTTCATCTGTAAATCCAGAACCTTCCCCTGCTTTTGTTTCGATATGAACACTATGCCCAGAGTGAGTAAGACTTGCCACACCTGCTGGGGTCATTGCAACACGATTCTCATTATTCTTTATCTCTTTAGGTACACCAATTTTCACATAAAGACCTCCAAACTTATGTTAACAATGTTAATTTATTATGTACAAAATATACGGTATGCTTATGAATTAAAACGGTGAATAACATTCGCTCCACCTGTTACTTCAATAATTGCACCAGTAATCATATCTGAATTCTCTTCACAGAGAAAAGAAATTAGACGAGCTATATCTTCCCCAGTTCCAGACCTTCCTATCGGTGTACTGGCGTCTTTTATTTTCCTGGAACTTTCAATTGTCGCTTCCTTCATTTCCCCAATAATATTGCCTGGACAGATCATGTTTGCCGTTATTCCATACTCTGCCTCTTCAATTGCAATTGATTTCGTTAAAGAAACAAGCCCTACTTTAGCTGCACTGAATGCGGACCTATGTAACCAGCCTGGAGCTGATTCTGCCCCTTGAAATCCATATGTAATAATTTTACCGAATCTTTGCTCCCGCATAATTGGAACGACCTTTTTAAATAAATGAAACACAGCAGACAGATTACCTTCGATCATGTCATACCATTCTTCATCGCTATATTCCGCCAACTTTTTCCTTCTAAATACATATGGTCCAGCATTATTTATTAAAAAATCAATTCTTCCGAACTTTTGGAGCGACAAATCAATCATACGCAGTAAATCTTCTTTTCTCGTTACATCACCTTGAACGAAAAGAAGCTGCTCTTCATAATGTGAAAATAACGCTCTCATCTCTTCTACTGCTTCTAAATCAGAACGATAGTTCACTGTGACAAAATTACCCTTTTTTAAAAATTCCTCTGCCACTTTTCTCCCTAACCCTTTTGATCCCGCCGTTATGAAGGCATGTCGCACTATTTATGCTCCTCCCCATGTTTAAGTTCTTCTCCTAGTTCCCATTCAATTGTACAACAAATTTTCATGGTTTTAAAAATAAAGATGCAGGGAGTTTGTAAAATAATTGAATATGAAGAAAAGCTACCTTATTAGGTAGCTTAAAAATCATGAGTCTCTTCTAAGACGAAGATGCTCTTGTAAGAAATTTTGTTCATATTGCTGTTCAACGACTCCGCTTGAAAAAGAATCCATTAATTGCTCCATTGTTTCTTTTTCACCGTCGTGATCATAATAATATGTCTGCCTTGTAATATGTTTTTCTTTCATTTCAATCGCCCCTAAACTCATTTCAACTTCACTTTCTTATTTTCATTGAAAAAGGAGCTCTTATACATTGAAAGTTTTAACTTAAGGCTTGTTTTGCTTTCTCTAGCGCAACTTTCACCATCTCAAATCCTGTTCCGCCCTGACTGTTTCTTTTTCTTACAGCCTCATAAGGATCAATAACGATGAATAGATCTTCTTCAAATAATTCAGAAGCTTCTTTATAGCTTTCAAGCGATAAATCTTTTAAATAAATTCCTTTTTGGATACATTGGTAAACAAGTGTTCCAACTACTTCATGTGCTTCTCTAAATGGCATACCTTTTTTAGAAAGGTAGTCAGCAAGCTCTGTGGCATTTGAGAAGTCCTCTTTCGTCGCTTGTTCCATCTTCTCTTCATTTACTTTTAATGTACTGATCATACCGACAAAGATTTGCAGACTGCCTTCCACTGTTTTCACAGTATCAAACATGCCTTCCTTGTCTTCTTGAAGATCTTTATTATAAGCAAGTGGAAGACCTTTTAAGATAGTGAGTAATGAAACAAGATTTCCGTACACTCTGCCTGTTTTACCGCGAATAAGTTCTGCCATATCGGGGTTCTTCTTCTGTGGCATAATACTGCTTCCCGTCGCATATGCATCATCAAGTTCAATGAACTGGAATTCCTGTGAACACCATAAAATGATTTCTTCACAGAATCGTGATAAATGCATCATCATTAAAGAGCTGTTGCTTAGAAATTCAATAATGAAGTCACGGTCACTAACACCGTCTAAGCTATTTTCATAAATGCCGTCGAACTCAAGCTCTTTTGCAGTAAATGAACGATCAATTGGAAAAGTAGTTCCTGCCAGAGCACCTGAACCTAATGGAGAAATATTAATTCGTTTCACCGATTCTAAAAAGCGCTGCTTGTCCCGTTCAAGCATCCAAAAGTATGCTAATAAATGATGTGCGAATGAAATAGGCTGTGCTCTTTGTAAATGTGTATAACCAGGTAAAATCGTTTCTACATGCTCTTCTGCTTTATCAACGATTGTTTTTTGCAATTCTTCAATATACTCAGTAATTGCTAACACATGGTTTCTTAAGTAAAGATGCATATCTGTCGCAACTTGGTCGTTTCTGCTTCTTCCCGTATGAAGCTTCCCGCCCACAGGACCGATTTCATCGATTAGTAATTTTTCAATGTTCAAATGAATATCTTCATAGCTGACTGAAAAAGTTAATTCATTATTTTTAGCACGAGTAAGCAAAGTATTTAATCCTGCAGTAATCTGTTCTGCTTCTTCTTTGCTAATAATGCCGCATTTTCCAAGCATTTTAACATGTGCTAAACTTCCTGTAATATCTTCTTCTACTAATTCTTTGTCAAAGTGGATCGACGCTCCAAACTCGTCGACCCACTGTTCAGGCGTCTTTTGGAAACGCCCTCCCCAAAGTTTTTTCATTGTTCCACCTTCTTGTTTTTCACCATGCTGTTTACTTTAGTTGGAAGACCCCATAATTTAATGAAACCAACTGCTGCATTGTGATCAAACTCATCATCTGTTGTATATGTTGCAAGTTTCTCATCATAAAGTGAGTACTCAGATTTTCTTCCTTCTACAATCGCATGACCTTTAAATAATTTCACACGTACTGTACCAGTTACATATTTTTGTGTCTCTTTTAAGAATGCTTCAAGGGCTGTTCTTAAAGGTGAGAACCATAAACCATTATAAATAAGTTCAGTGATTTTAGTCTCAATCATAGGTTTGAAATGGGCAACTTCTTTTACTAAAGTTAAATCTTCTAACTCTTTATGTGCTTTAATTAATGTCATTGCACCTGGGCATTCGTAAACTTCACGTGATTTAATCCCAACAAGACGGTTTTCAACATGGTCAACACGTCCTACACCATGTTTTCCAGCAATTTCATTTAATTTTAAAATTAACTCATCAAGTTTGTATTCTGTGTCATTAATTTTCACAGGGACACCTTGTTCGAATGAAATTTCAATAATTTCTGGTGTATCAGGTGTTTTTTCTAAAGGTGCTGTTAATTCATAAGCTCCTTCTGGTGGTGCTGCCCATGGGTCTTCAAGAATTCCACATTCATTGCTGCGTCCCCATAAGTTTTGGTCAATAGAATATGGGCTATCTAAATTAATCGGAATCGGAATACCATGTTTAGAAGCATATTCGATTTCTTCTTCACGTGACCAGCCCCATTCTCTTACAGGTGCTAATACTTCTAAATTTGGATTTAAAGCATTAATTGCTACTTCAAAACGCACTTGGTCATTTCCTTTTCCAGTACAACCGTGTGCAACTGCTACCGCACCTTCTTTTTCAGCAACCTCAACTAATTTCTTAGCAATTAACGGACGAGATAATGCTGAAATTAATGGATACTTCCCTTCATAAAGTGCGTGCGATTGTAAAGCGATTAAAGCATAATCATTTGCATATTCTTCTTTTACATCTAACATATATGATTCAACTGCGCCAACTTGAAGTGCTTTTTGTTGAACGAATGCAGTATCTTTTCCTTCACCAACATCTAAACAGCATGCTACAACGTCATATCCTTGATCCTGTAACCATTTAATTGCTACAGAAGTATCTAAACCACCTGAATAAGCTAAAACTACTTTTTTCATCTATATAGTCCTCCTCGGTTGTATAAAAATTAATTAAGGTTTATAAAAATACAATTAGTATGTAATACACTTTACCAACTGGTTCCATGTTTCGTCAATAGAAAAATGAAGATTTTATAAAACTTCTTTATGGATATTTCTAATCTTATATTTTGGAGGGAATAACAGAAGGAAGTTCTTATTATCATTTAGTTCGATTTAAAGCGGGTCTGACTCCTAGACTGCTTATTACTCAAGAGGTCAGACCAAGGGGGTACTATAATTAAAGATCCTTTTTTATCTCTCTCATAACATGCCCAAGTTCTGGAATGATAAGTTTTTCCATCGCAAGTTTAACAGCACCTGATGAGCCAGGGACAGAAAAAATCGCTTTATTATATGTATATGTAACTCCGGCAATTGCTCTGCTTAGTATTGCGGCTGATCCGATATCCTCTGTATAGCTCAGCATTCGAAATAATTCGCCAAAACCACTAATCTCTTTCTCAATAAAGTCTTTCACTACTTCAATCGTGACATCCCGTTTGGCAATTCCCGTTCCGCCATTTATTAATATAATATCTATATCATTTGAGCGTAATCCATCTAAAACAGCATCGTGAATGGCAGTTTTTTCATCTTTCACAATCCCATAATCCGCTGCAATATAGTTATAATCCTCAAGAAGATTTTTCATTAATTGACCGCTTTTATCTGTTACTGCTGTTCGTGTATCACTAACCGTAATGATTTTACATTTTATTATACTCGGTGCTTCCTTTTTATGTTGCAAATTACTCATTTCTTTCTCCCCTGCTATTCATCAACAGCCGGTAGCGATAGTAATTATGAGCAAATTCAGTTACCTTCTTCGTCATTTGATAATTATAGCCCGCTCCTATTGCAGCTCCTAAAACGGGAATACCTTTTGTCAACTTCCTTTTAAAAAACATAATGAATGAAAGCTTTATAATTTGTTTAACTAAAAACTCAATGACTGAGTTATCAGCCACGCTTTCCACGCCATCATAAAAATAAGGAGTATCGCCTTTATACATATTTAAATCATCTTTTAACAATAACCATTGTTCATATTTTAAATGATTCGGTAATAAAGAAGCATAATAAACTTTTAAAGAAGTCATCATCTCAAAAGGGTTATTCGTTTCAAAACCATAACACATTGCAATCATTTGAACAGCACGCAAGTTAATAACTACTTGTGAAGGTATATCTAAGCTTGCCAAAGACAATCCACCCAAGCTTGTTAAACCGCCTTGAAAAAAAGAATAGAGCCTATGCTTTGATGTTTGAATATCAGCAATATAATGTAATTGATCGATAGTTAAAGTTTGAAGATCGTGAATATGATTAATATTTGGGTTTAATGTTTTTGCATAAAGTAAAATCGGTCTCTTCGTATCTTGATGGGTTTGTGAGCTTTGAATGAAAGAGTGGAGATGGAGTAAATAACTATCGTACTTAGCAAAAAATCTTTCTCGCAAAGTTTCAGGCATTTCACTTATCATTAAGTCACTCCATTTATCAACTGTCCGGCTAAAATCCGAACGGTTATCCTCTGCTAAAATCTGCTCCCAATTTCTAATCTCTTCCAGAATATCATCTTCTCGTTTTTGCATTTTAACCCCCCTTTTCAAAATCTCATGCTTTTTTAAAATTATAACATACTAAAAAAGTGAAAAAGTCAGTCTCCCAAGCCTTATATAAAGACGGGAGACATGACCTTTCAATAAATATTATTTAACTAACCTCTGGATATCCCTTGCAATCATTACTTCCTCATTTGTTGGAATGACAAGCACTTTTACCGGAGAGTGCGGGTAATTGATAAATGCTTCTTGTGCCCGAATTTGATTAAGTGCGGGGTCCCAATAGACACCCATAAATTCTAACCCTTTTAATACACGTTCTCTGACATCAATGCTGTTTTCACCAATCCCTGCTGTAAAAATAATTGCATCAACACCTGACATCCTTGCTGCATATGTGCCTAAATATTTATGAATTCTATCTGCAAATAATTCTAAAGCTATTTTTGCCCGTTCATTTCCTTCTTTCGCTGCTTCCGTAATATCACGTAAATCACTTGAAAGACCTGAAATACCCAATAGCCCGCTTTGCTTATTAAGAACCTCTATTACTTCCTCAGCCGACTTCCCTGTTTTCTCCATGATATAAGGTAATAAGGCCGGATCTATGTCTCCTGAGCGCGTCCCCATCGCAAGTCCTGCAAGCGGGGTAAATCCCATAGAAGTATCAATCGATTTCCCGCCCTCAATTGCTGCAATACTTGCACCGTTCCCAAGATGACAAGAAATAAGTCGCAACTGCTCAAGCGGTCTTCCAAGCAGCACTGCAGCACGCTCTGAAACATATTTATGGGACGTTCCATGGAATCCATATTTACGAATCCCATACTTTTTATAATAATCATACGGTAAACTGTATAAAAAAGATTGCTCAGGCATCGTCTGATGGAAAGCAGTATCGAAAACAGCTACAGTCGGAACATTTGGCAGAACTTTTCTAAATGTTTTTATACCGACAATGTTTGCCGGATTATGGAGCGGAGCCAGTTCCGACAATTTTTCCAGCTGCTCCAGTACTTTATCGGTAATTAAAACCGAGTCATTAAATATTTCTCCCCCGTGAACAACCCGGTGACCGACACCATCTATCTCATCCAGACTATGAATAATGTTTAAATCAGTTAATTTTGATAAAAGTATAGTAACAGCTGCTGTATGATTAGGAATATGCATCATCTCTGTATGGTTCTTTCCATTTACTGAAATAGTGAATATTGAATGATCAAAACCAATACGTTCCACTATTCCCTTCGTTAAAACTTCTTCACTTGGCATATCAAATAATTGAAACTTTAAAGAAGAGCTGCCAGCATTGATCGCTATGTATTTTGCCATATCACATATCTCCCATTCGATACTTGACCTTTATTTTTAGCTATTTTTATTTAAACATTCCATTTTATACAATACAAGGGATATTTTATGACATTATTATTTATTCACTTTAAACCAGTCTTCCATTTGTTTCATAATTGACCGCATCGCATTTTTATCGGTCATTCTCGGTAATTTAATGAGCATCGTTTGTTTCGGCGGTACAATGTTTTCTCCCTGCTTTTGTAAAACTAAAATACTTTTCGCATGATGTTTATCTTTAAATAATACTGCCGGCAATTCGATAAAAGCCTGAATATAAGCTTCCTTAGAAATATATTCATTCAAATGGGGAGCTTCCTTTGAGCTGAAAATCGAATTAGGGACGATAAAAAATAAATATCCTCCCTCTTTTGTATAGTTTATACTCTGCTCAATAAACAAGTGATGTGCATAAGAATGACCTTCAGCTGCTTTTAAATAATATTTTTCAGCACCTTCATCATTTGGATAATAACCAACGGGTAGATCACATATCACTGCATCAACAGGACTAACGAGCAGAGGCTCTAAACTATCTTGATTAAAAAATTGAATCGGATGCTCCTGTAAATTGGAACTTATGTAAGCAAGCTTTACTAATAAATCATCAATATCAATACCAGCACTTTCAACCGTTTCATTCTGCAGGCTGTTTAACACCGTCGTAAGTAAATTCCCTGTACCAACCGCTGGGTCTAATATGGACAGTTCTTTCTGATCTCCAACAAACTTACTTACTAAATAAGCTAAAAATATTCCGATAGAATCTGGTGTCATCTGATGATTTGGTGATGCTCCTTCTTTCAACCCTTTGAGTATCGCTAATTGATAAGCTTTCCTCATTTCTTCTTTTGAAAAAGCAGTCAGATGAATACTCTCATACTTCTTCTGCAAGCCTTTCTCAGCAACTTCGCTCAAATCATCCTGTAAAATTGCATCATGGAAAATATTTTCTCCAGTTTCTGAGAGAGCTTCGATATATGTCATATTTAGTTCTTTTGCAATAATCTCGGCAGTATCATTTAAAACCGAGAATAATTTTTCAATATTGGTCATACTCTGCATCTTCTTCCCTTCCATTCATTTCGCTTTCCTCATTTTAATAATAGTTAAACATGAATTGCAAGCCGGACATAAAAGAAATCCATAGCAAAAAGGCTGACTTAAAGTGTCAGCCTTTTATCAAATAAAATAATCTATTTTATTATAGTACAGATTTAGCTGCTTCGATAGCTGCTTCATAATCAGGATGTTCTGTCATTTCAGGTACATACTGAACATAAACAACTTTGTCGTTTGCATCAATAACGAATACAGAACGAGCTAATAAACGAAGTTCTTTAACGTGAACGCCGTATGCTGTTGCGAAAGAAAGTTCACGGTGATCTGATAATGTTTGAACATTTTCGATACCGTTAGCTGCGCACCAGCGACCTTGTGCGAATGGTAAGTCAACGCTGATTGTAAGAACAACCGCATTACCTAATTTAGCTGCTTCTTCATTGAAACGACGTGTTTGAGCATCACAAGTTCCAGTATCAACAGAAGGAACAACAGAAATAATACGAACCTTTCCTTTTGAATCTGCTAAAGTAACAGCAGAAGTATCGTTAGCAAGTACTGTGAAATCTGGTGCTTGATCTCCAACTTTCACTTCGTTTCCTAATACTGTAACAGGATTTCCTTTAAAAGTAACATTTGGCATGTTTAACTTCCTCCCTTATAAATATGTACAGTGTAAATATAGCTTAGCTTTGTAGAATTATCAAATCTTTTGCATAATTTTTTCGAAATTTTTTTTAAAATAAAAGATGCAACTTCATAAAATGAGGAGGAAAAGCTCGCTTTTCCTCCTCATTTTATAAATTTAAGTACTTTTCAGTCTTAGCTGAAAAGCATTTGCAAGCTCTGCTTGCAAATGGATGAGCCAACAAAGTATTCATTTGTCATCCCCGACTTTTAGTAATAAACCATTTAAAAAGAAAAACTGCCAAATTGGCAGTTAAAAATCCAAATCTTGTTTTGGATGCTGCTGTGTTGAATTTTGCTGTTGTTGCGTATTATTATTCCCACTTTTATTCTTATCTTTTTTAAACATCCCTTGAATTTTTTCCACAGCTTGCGGAGCTGTATCTAAAATTTTCTCATAAAGATGTGTGCTTTCATCTAAATGAAGCATTTTCACTCCAGTTGAACTTACGATTAAAAAAGCAATCGGTGTAATGGATACTCCGCCACCGCTACCTCCTCCAAAAGGAAGATCTCCGCCGTTGTCCTTATTTTCTGCTGCTCCAAATTGACTTCCTCCTGCAGCAAAACCAAAGCCAACCTTTGAAACAGTTAAAATAACACTTCCATCAGGTGTTTCAACAGGATCACCGACAATTGTATTTACGTCGATCATCTGCTTTAAATTTTCCATCGCTGTCTTCATTAAACCTTGAATTGGATGATCACTCATTTAAAATGCCTCCCTAGAAAATAATGAAATAATTACATATGATCACTGTTCACAGAAGGTTCGTTGACCGTTGAACGAATCTTCGGTAAGCCAGCTTTCCAATATTTCAATAAACGTATTCCCGCAAACATAGCATTGCCGATTCTAAAATGAAAAATACATGTTAATTTTGTTTTTGAACAAACTATATTAAAAGCTGGTGTAATTGCTATTTCAGGTTTCGTTCGCAAATGCATATAATTCCCTATTAAGCCTACGACATTACCTTTTAATGCCCATGCTAAACCAACGATAAAAGCAGTATGAGCAGCATCTCCAATACCTATTTGTGAATGCCAGTTAAATGACTCAATTTTAACTTTCTTTAAAAATTTCCGAATAATTTTATGAAGACCAACAACATGTTCCACAATTTCTTTTATATTTTTCAAATTCGTTAATATATCATCGGGAGTTATTTTATTCACTTTCTTTTTTTCATCTTCTTTTGTTTCTTCTCCTGTTTCAGTTTCTTTTTTATAAACAATATTCGGACCATGCTCATCTACCTTTACGATCGGAATATTAATCGTATATCTGATAATACCGAAAAAAGTTCTCAGCTTTATTTTAAAATGATCATTGTCACCGATATGAAGCAGATCAACTGTAACGATTATTCTCATTATTAAAATGCATAACATAAGTACAATAAATAGACAGACAATCCAAAATATCCAAGACAAATTTTTTTCACTTCCTTTCAATTTTCCATTATCACCCCCTACAAAAAAAATAAACGTGCTGAAACTTATTCAGCACGTTTATTTTCACTATTTGTCATTGTATAAAGTTTTTCATGTATAACAGTTGTATCTGCAAAAATATCATGAAGCCCTTGTTTTTTTGGAGTAAATGCCGTGACGATATATAGGAATCCTCCAAATGTTTTGGAAATATATCGTCCGATAAACTCTCTAAAAATAACTGTTCCCCATGTCAGAGGCTCATCATCCAATGTCTTTACCTTTAATCCCAAAACCATCTTACCGAGTGTCTGCTGTAAATATTTCGTCATTAATACAAAATAAAGAAAAAAGGTAATCGATGACAGGATTGTCACCGGTGAAAACATAGACGGATTAGAAGTGTCTGCTCCGATCAATGTTAAAATCGGGTAAATAATGATTCTGTTAATACTTGTAATGACAATTAAATCAATCAAATACGCCCAAAAACGTATCCAGAAGCCGGCATAATGTACATCTATTTTTTCAATCGGAGCTGTTTGCTTTTCAAGAGACTGTTCAAAACTGCTATTACTGCTGTCAACTGTAGTATCCATTTTGAACCTCCTTACTCTGAATATAAGTACATAAGTCTAGGTGAATTAGGTGTTGATAGCAAACGGTAAAGACCAGCTAATTCAGAATCCTCTTTAAAAAGCATCTTTTTCGCACTCATTGACAAGAATGATCCAAATCCAGTTCCTGAACTATATGATACAACTTCTGCATCTTCTAATTTCAAATCTTTTTTCATCGCTGTTACTGTATCATCGAAATATCCAAGACCATCAATTAAATTGAGCTGTTTCGCCTGACGCCCATCATAAATTCGTCCATCTGCCACTTTACGCACTTCTGATTCGCTCATTTTCCTGCCGGCAGAAATAACATCTACGAAGCCTTTATATGAATTATTAACCATTGTTTGTAAAATTTTTCTTTCATCAGCAGTCATTTCTCTTGTTGGTGACATAATATCTTTATACTCACCACTTTTAATTGTTTCAAACTTTACACCGTACCGTTCCGCTAATTCTCCATAGTTAATACCTTGCATAATAACACCTAAAGATCCTGTTAATGTTTCAGGTGTTGCATAAATTTTATCTGCAGCTGTTGCAATATAATAACCGCCTGAAGCTGCGATACTTCCCATTGAAATATAAATAGGTTTTTTCGTTTCTTTCTTTAATTTCATTAATTCCTTATGTATTTCTGCACTTTCTACGACACCGCCGCCCGGAGAATTCACACGGACAATAACACCTTTTACATCCTCATCCTCGCCAGCCGCTTTAATCATTTTCAAAAAGTTTTGATGATTGTAGCCAACTGGAGCGAAAATCGAAGACACGTCCTCACCAGTATCCTGAATAACTCCATTTACATCAAGAACAACAATTTTATTGAAGAAATCCCCTTCTTCAATAATATCTTCTGCAAATTCATTTCCTGTTGAAGCAAAGATATCTGCAAGTGATTGCTGTTGATTAAAAAAGAACATCGTCACGCTGATGATAGATGAGAATACAAACAACACCCCTGCGATAATCAATGCTCCCCAGCGTTTACCATTCATAAAATAGCCTCCCTTTCCAAATTCATACATCTTTCATGATTTAGCTCACATTTTATTTCCTATCAATGATAAACTAAGTAACAATAGTATTGTATCACTTTTTATATAAATTGTAGGTGAATTCCATATAAACAGTGGTTAAATTATCCAAGACTTTAGGAGGAATATATATGTCTGACCGCCGCAATGTCTACCTATTCTATCATAAAGATGAAAAATTAGTAAAAAAGATACAACCACTAATAACTCTTATAGAAAAGGAAGGTTTTCGCCTTGTGGAAGATCCTGATCATGCCAATATTATTGTCAGCATTGGTGGTGATGGTGCATTTTTACAAGCAATTAGAAAAACAAATTTCCGTGATGACTGTCTTTATTCAGGAGTCTCTATAAAAAATACAATCAATCTATACTGTGATTTTCATATCGAGGAGCTCGATAAAATAGTAGAGGCAATGAGAGAAGAAAAAGTTGAAGTAAGACGCTATCCAGTTTTAGACGTAACGATTGATAAAAATATAAAATTCCAATGTTTAAATGAATGTTCTATCCGTTCCTCTATAATAAAAGCTTTCGTCATGGACGTGTATATTGATGACTTTCATTTTGAAACATTTCGGGGGGACGGAATGATTGTTGCCACACCAACCGGAAGTACTGCCTACAATAAATCGGTAAAGGGAGCTGTCGTAGATCCGCTTCTTCCTTGTTTCCAAGTAAGTGAAATCGCATCTCTTAATAATAATTTATATCGGACACTTGGCTCCTCTTTTATATTAAGTACTGGACGTAAGCTTACTTTAAAAATTGTTCAAGATGGAAATGACCATCCTCTTATCGGAATGGATAATGAAGCACTTAGCGTGAAACATATCGATGAAATAGAATTCTCTTTAAGCAAGAAAAGAATTAAAACAGTAAAATTGAAAGATAACTCATTTTGGGCAAAAGTGAAAAGAACATTTTTATAAAGTGAAACTTTCATCAGTGGGGGTTTTCTCGTCCCCTACTGATGG
>NZ_BCVG01000092.1 GCF_001591625.1 Metabacillus fastidiosus NBRC 101226 | reverse complement strand
CTGATAGAAGTTTCACTTTATTATCTTTAACATTTCAGCTCATTTTTTAAAATTCAATAATATGTCTTGGCTGTAAGAGAAAATGAGAACAAATCAGTTTCATCTTTACTTTGATTGGAATAATACTCTATTCCGTTCGAACACGCTAGCAGAGAAACGGCTACCCCTAGAAATATTATCGATTTTCTTAATAAACTATCACCTCCTATATAGACATTTATTAAAGCAAAGATACTTTATTTTAATCTAAATTATTGTATGTTTTTTTCATTAAAATATAAACTCTTGCTCATACTAATGTTGGGAGGTATACCGACTTATGATACAAATATGGATAGCTAGTTTTTTGCTATTGGCTCAACCTGTAGAGCTTCCTAATAGCCTAACGGTGACCCAACAAGGACAGACAATCGCTGTTGTTAACCGTGAAAATTTTACAACATCCTTTCCTGGTACCCCAATGATAGATGTGAAAAAATATCGTCAATTTATTGATAAACTTGATCAGCAAATTTACCGGGCCCCCATAAATGCTACAATCAATGATCAGGGAAGAATCGTACCGGGACAGGTAGGTTATCATCTTTATCGAAAGGCATTTGATGAGCAATTCTATACTTACTTTTTTAGTAATAAACCAGCAAAGATTGAAGTACCAAAATTAGATATTTATCCGAAAGTTGATAGTGAACTGCTTGCACATATCCGGACACAGCAGATTGGCCAGTATGTGACATATTTTAATTCCAGCAATAAAAGTCGCTCACACAATATATCACTTGCCACCGAAGCAATTGACAATCATGTTGTTTTCCCTAATGAGACATTCTCCTTTAACCAAATTGTGGGGAAGAGAACTAAAGAGAAGGGTTATATGAGTGCTCCTATTATTGTAAGAGGTGAATTATCTGAAGGAATTGGCGGAGGAATTTGCCAAGTGTCATCAACATTGTTTAATGCTGTTGATCGTGCAGGACTGCGAGTCGTCGAACGATACTCACATAGCAGGAATGTACCTTATGTCCCACCTGGACGTGATGCTACTGTAAGCTGGTATGGACCTGACTTTCGCTTTCAAAACAAATATAATCAGCCAATATTGATTCGGGCTAAACGATATGGGGGAAGTATGATTGTTACACTTTATTCTTCTGATGTGATCAATCATGAACCGCAAAAAATTCCTAAAGCTCCATCCCGATTACCAAAAGAGGTTAATGTGGAGCGTTAAATACATATCTTTCAGCTAGCCGAGTAAAAGTAAATCATTACAATAGAACTCATTTTGATCAATCTTTTTCAAAATGAGTTTTTTCTTTTTTCTTAAAGTTAATATTTTATAGATGTTTCTAAATAAATATTTAATCTTAATCTATATGCCGGAGTGGTTCATATTAAATATTTTCCTTTTACCCAGATTGTTAATTTATTAAAAAACTAACTGATGTAGTAAAAGGAAATCTAGATATGAGAATAGAAAATAGTAATAAAAAATCTTTAAAAAGGAGATTAGAGAATGAATCGTTTAAATTTAATTACTCTTGGTGTAAAGGACATGGTGGAGTCGCTTAATTTTTACCGTGATGGACTTGGATTTGAAGTAGTTGTATATGGAGATGAAAGAAATCCAGATGTGATTTTTTTTAATAATGCTGGGACGAAAATCTCACTATTTCAAATTGATCGTTTAGTGAAGGATATTAACGAAAAAAGTCCGCCAGTAGCTGTCGGGGGATTTGGAGGAATTACACTCGCTTATAACGGAAAGTCAAAAGAAGAGGTTGATGAAGTATTTTTATTAGCCGAAAAAGCTGGAGCAAAAATCATTAAAGAGCCTGAAACAGTATTTTGGGGAGGATATAGCGGATATTTTCAAGATCCAAACGGATTTTATTGGGAAGTTGCATATGGAGAGAGCTGGGAATTTGATGAGAATGATATGTTAATTATTCGTGAAAATTAAGAGGATAATATAGTAAGCAATTTAATGTTATATAGAGTTTTGATCAATTGGATAAACAAATTAAATTTATGTGATTTTAAGGTAATGTCTATTAAAAGAACAGAGAAAGTTCAGAGAAATATTGGTACAAGCTTAAAATAATGCGTGCACTAGTCATTTGACTAGTGCACGTTCGATGTTCTCTTATTCTGCAGCGGCAATCTTTGCTTTTATAAGGTTTTGGCTCAGTGGTGCTTCTCTATTTTTTAATGTATTAATTAATAAATGCCTTAATTCGTTGTATCCTTTTAAATCTCTATAGTCAGATGCTTCCTCTATTTTATTAGCTAAAGGATTTTCTATATCAAGGGTGACTGTTCCTGGTGATCCATTGATCGTAATAATTCTATTTGCTAGAAAAATGGCTTCGTCTACATCATGAGTGATGAAGAAAATAGTTTTGTTCGTCTGTTTCCAAAGTTCCCTTAGCTGCTCCTGGATGGACTGTCTCGTAATCGAGTCTAGGGCAGCAAATGGTTCATCCATTAAAATTACTTTCGGTTCTGTTGCAAGGGAGCGGGCGATCGCCGCTCTTTGCTTCATTCCGCCGGATAATTCATGGGGCAGCAAGGAAGAAAATTCAGTCAATCCAACCATATTTATATAATGATCGATAATTCGTTTTCTTTCTGATTTGGGAAGTTTTTTCATTTTTAATCCAAATTCAATATTTTTTTCAACACTTAACCAGGGAAAGAGATTAGCTTGCTGAAATACTACCCCGATATCGGCATTCGGTCCTTTATGTTTTTTACCGTCAATTTTCACTTCACCGGAAGTGGCATTCTCATAGCCAGCTATAATTCTTAAAAGGGACGTTTTACCGCAGCCGGATGGTCCTAACACACATATGAAATCGCCGGTATTTACATCGAGATCAATATTTTCTAACACTCTTAGCGTCTTTGAGCCTGATTGATACTCCATCTGCATATCCTTCAAGCTTATAAAAGGTGCCTCTCCAGCTTGCTGATTATCGTAAGTATTTAATGGCAATGTATATCTCTCCTTTCTTCATTATTTCAGATGTAAAATAGCTGATTGATATGTTGATAGATCTGGTGAAGACGGGATGATTGCCTGATCCTTTAAAAATTGCCCTGTTGATTCTAATACATTTGCAAACTGGCCTGTTTCTTCATTCGTTCCTAAATAATCAGATGCTTTCTGTTCAGAGTAATCAAGCCAAATTAAGCCTTCCATTTGCTGAAGAGTCTGTTCTTCTGTTAAACCGAGAGCAGGAGCAAGTGTTTTTGCTGCTTTTTTCGGATCTTCACGGTATAAGTTAATGGATTCATCTAATACACTTATATATTCCTTGATGAAAGATGGGTATTTATCCGCAAATTTCTTTTGAACAACTCCTGTATCCGAAGTAATGACTCCTTCTTCTGCAAGTTTTTCAGCTGAAAGTAATACTGATCCGTTATCTTCTAATATTTTACCGAGAGTAGGATGCCACACAAAAGCTCCATCGATATCTCCACGCTGCCATGCTGCTAAAATATCTTGCGGCTGCATATCAAGAACGGATAATTGATTTGGATCAATACCAGCTTTATTTAAAGCTGTCAGTAAGCTGAAATGGGCAGTAGACCCGAAAGGAACTGCGATCTTTTTACCGGCTACATCTTTGATACTTTC
Organism: Metabacillus fastidiosus NBRC 101226; assembly: GCF_001591625.1. GTDB lineage: Bacteria > Bacillota > Bacilli > Bacillales > Bacillaceae > Metabacillus > Metabacillus fastidiosus. Next base: position 10,913 of record NZ_BCVG01000092.1, on the reverse strand, counting down.
AATCCCTGTATCCTCTCTTACAACTAATGATTCTGCATCACCGATTACATCGTGGATGAAATACACTTGATACGGGAGATTGTTGGCAATCCCAGTCGTAAGAGGAACAGAACCGACTAAGCCAAGATCAATGTTTTCTGAAGCGATCGCCGTATTAACATCTCTTCCTGAGTCGAATTCGAGCCATGTAATTTTTGTGTTAGGAAACTTCTTTTCTACTGATCCTAATTGTTTTGCTAAAAGCTCTGCATTAGGAATAACTTGATATCCAATGCGTACTTCTTTTGGTACATCTTCATTTGCATTTTCCTCATTAGGCTTTTCGGATGACTGGGGTTTGGAAGAGCATCCGGAAATGATAAGTGAAAATATAAGAATAAGCGCTAGAATATTAATTTTTTTCATTTTATATCTCCTGTTATTCTTTCCCTTTCCAAGGGAGTAATTTTTTTTCTGATAGACGTACACAAGCATCGATAGATATAGCCAGGATCGACATAATAAAAATACCTACAATAATAATGTCGCTTCTTAAGAATTTGCTTGCATCAAGTACCATCCATCCGAGTCCTGATGTTGCAGCGACCATTTCAGCAGCTACTAATGTTGTGTAAGTAAAGCCGAGGGAAGTACGGATTCCGGTAAAAATTTCTGGCAGGCTCGAAGGAAAAATAATATGGGAAAATACTCTCCACTTCGTAGCACCAAGCGATAAGGCAGCCTGTATACGATGCTGAGGGATTTTTTGTACACCCGATAAAGCCGAAAGATAAAGCGGTGCAAAAGCTCCCAAGTATAAAAGCGCAATTTTTGAAGCATCTCCAATACCAAGCCATAATACTAGCAATGTATAGTAAGCAAGCGGCGGCAATGGCCGGTAGAACTCAATGAACGGTTCAAATATTGCCCGAATGGAAGGGGAATATCCGCTTAATAGACCGAGCGGCACCGCTGTTACGAGTGCTAGTAAAAAGGCGGCAGTCAAACGGAAAAGACTGTCTAATATATGCAAAATCAAAGGGTTCCCTTTATATCCTTCTTTGAGAATAATTGTGAAAGCTTCCCATAATTTCATAGGAGAAGGAACAAAAAGAGGATTCACTGCATTAAAATAGCTCAATACGGACCAGATTAGAAAGACTCCGAGAATAGCAGATATGGAAAGAATGGGCGGTATATATTTCTTTTTCATAGTCTTAGCCCTCCAATTTCCGCAAATTTCGTTTTATGACATAACTTGTTTTTTCATATCCCATTTTTTCGGTGTAAAAACGATGGGCCTCTGTACGGTCAAATCTAGAGCATAAGGCTATCGTTCCGCATTCTTTTTTCTCAGCAAAGTCCTGTAAGTAATCAAGCAGAACTTTGCCATATCCTTTTGAGCGTTGCTTATGATCTGTTACTAAATCATAAAGCCATAAATGTCTTTGAAAATATAAGTTTGTCACTATACTAAAGCCAGCAATGGCTACAATTTTCTCTTCCACATACAACCCAACAATCTTATATCCTTGTGGAATCATTTCATTTATTAATTGATAAAATGAATTTTCATTCAACTCGGGCTGTAACTGTTTGATTAGTGGAAATGCATTTTTCCAATCTTTCTCTAAGTTGATTTCTTTTATCTCTTGGGCAACTGCATTCATTATTGAATCCCTGCCTTTATCGAGCTTTGTTTTAAAGGTAAATGAGGGAAAAGAAGTTCAGATACCCGGTAAGCCTCTTCTAAATGCGGGTAGCCTGAAAGAATGAACGTTTCAATCCCCAGTTCTTTATATTCTTTCAGTCTTTCAGCAACTGTTTCGGGATCTCCTACGAGTGCCGTACCTGCTCCCCAACGTACAAGCCCGACTCCAGCCCATAAATTAGGACTGATTTCAAGTGATTCTTTACTTCCGTTGTGAAGTTCTGTCATTCTTCTTTGGCCGACAGAATCTTGGCGTGCTAATATTTTCTGTGTAGCCGAAATAGCTTTCTCATCTACATATTTAATCAGCTCATTCGCTGCTTCCCATGCTTTCTCTTCTGTCTCGCGTACAATGACATGAAGGCGCATGCCAAAGCGTACGGTTCTGCCTTTTTCCTGTGCTCTTCTTCTAATATCTTCTATTTTTTCTTTTACAGCTGTAGGGGGTTCCCCCCATGTTAAGTACACATCTATGTGCTCTGCGGCAATTTGATGGGCAGCTTCAGAAGATCCTCCAAAATAAAGGGGTGGATAAGGAGTCTGAACTCCGGGATACAGAAGCTTTCCATTTTGTATGTCATAGTATTTTCCTTTAAAATCAACTTTTCGTTTTTCCATTATGTTTTTCCAAATATATAAAAATTCATCTGTTATTTCATAGCGTTCACTGTGGCTCACATGAATTCCGTCTCCAGCGAGTTCAACCGGGTCGCCGCCAGTGACGACATTAATTAAAAGACGTCCTTCTGATACTCTGTCGAAAGTTGCGGCCATACGCGCTGCCGTGGTAGGAGTCATTAATCCAGGTCTTACAGCGACTAGGAATTTGAGTTTTTTTGTAGCGGATAATAAAGAAGATGCGATAATCCATGCGTCTTCACAAGTTTGACCTGTCGGAATTAATACTCCGGTGTAATTTAAATCATCTGCTGCCTGTGCAACTTGTTTCAAATAAGAAATGTTCACTTCCCGTTTTCCTATATTTGTTCCGAGATAGCGTCCTTCCCCCGATGTCGGGATAAACCAAAATATTTCCATAAAATTAAGCTCCTTTTTAATAAAAAAAGGCTCCTTCTACATACGTATCACAAGGAAACGTAAGTAAAAGAAGCCTTCGGTTGTCCGATTGGCGTATATAGTTGTAATATATTTAGATATTAATCATATTTTTCCTATTAGTCAAGTGTGAATTGGGTTTTAATAGTCTATTTTCTTATAATAATTTATGTTCTTTAATAAACAATATTGTGGGATTTTGAATTTAACTATCTCTTCTGAAGGTGTAACATGCAAATCATTGAGATACTGAAGATTCCTAACACCTGGAATTTGACCGATGCTTTAGCTGTTTTGTCAAATGATCGTCTAGTTCATTCATAGCTCTAATATATTTCTTAACTTGTAAATCAAGAATTTATCCTTATAAAGAACTATTTATTTTCCTCCAAAACATGCTATTTTTATTTGTTCGGTTATTAAACATATTGCTATCAATTTAAACTATATTTAAACAATCCTTAAATAGGCTTTAAAAAAAGAGCTATAGAATCATAAGTAGTCATAAAAAGAGAAAACAGTGTATCTGATATAAATATTTATTACAAAAAGCGGTGAAATTAGTGGGAATAAGGAAAAAATTTAGATTTTGGATTTTTATTAGAAATATTGTATTGATTATTGCAGCAATTCTTTTTATTGGGGTAATATCTAGCCAGATAATCACGATATATGAAAAAAATAAATACCCACCTTTAGGACAATTGGTGGAAGTTGATGGAAAGAGTATGCATGTATATACAAAGGGGAAAGGTGCAAACACGATTGTTTTATTAAGTAGTTTGGGTACTGCGGCACCCGCATTGGATTATGAACCTTTGATTAATGAAATGGCAAAGGATAATAGAATAGTAGTGGTAGAGACATTTGGATATGGTTGGAGTGATGTTACTAATAAGGAACGAACGGTTGAAAACATCGTAGAAGAAATAAGAACAGCATTAAAAAAAAGCGACTATAGAAGGTCCTTACATTTTAATGCCTCATTCCGGTTCCGGCATCTACAGTATGTATTATGTTAATAAATATCCTAATGAAATTAAAGCGGTCATAGGAATTGACTGCACTTTACCGCAAGCAGTGGAGTATTTTGATGAATCTCCTCCAGTCATGCCCAGGTACTTGGGTGCTATAGCACCGATTGGAATTGCGAGACTGGCAGTAAATATGAATCCGGAGGAGTACCTTCCGATTGCCGATCAGGGAACCTATTCTGATAATAACTTAGAGATGACTGAGGCCATTTCTGCCTGGAAGCTTACTAACAAAAATATCGTTGCTGAAGCTAATGAAATGAATCGTAATATCAATAAAACAATCAATATGTCATTTCCTCCAAAAATCCCCGTTCTGATATTTGCTGTTAAAGATGATAAAGTGACGGAAGATGGGAAAACAATTGTATCTTTTTATCAAACGCAAATAAGCGATTTACGTTCTAAGAAGCTTGTTGTATTAGAAGGACATCACTATCTGCATTGGTCTCGTTATAAGGAAATGAGCAAAATTGTTAATGATTTTATAGGAACATTTTAATGACGATTACATTTAAAAATGAAATCTATTCTAAACACTTTCTTATTGTTACAGGAAAGTGTTTAGAGTGTTTGTTCATTATCAATTGTAAAAAATTTACCGGTGATAGATTCCTGAGTTAACTGAAAAAGAATAGCATCTGCAATATCATCTGATGTTGGGATTCTCTTAAGTGGTAAACTTCCCGCAAGCTGATACATTTTTTTCTTGATTGCCAGACCACCATCTTGTATCAACTGCGCGAGGAGAGATACTATTCACTCTGATATAAGGTGCTAATGCGATAGCTAAAGATCTTGTCATTGTATGAATGGCTGATTTTGTTGCTGCGTATGGAAATAGATGACCCTATTCCAGTCATTCCTGCCACGCTCCCCATATTAACGATTACACCTGATCGCTGCTTTTTCATATAAATTATACAAGATAGGTCCTTCTTCCTGTGTTTTAATATTTTGCAAGAAATAGGTAACTATATATCTATTATTTGCTATAATATGTTTTGTTGTTTATAAAATGGAAAAAAGGAGACAGACTACTATGCTAAGAGAAACTCGTCCTTATCCTTTGGTTTTTGCTATTGTTTTGCTTCTGAGTTTTTTGATTCCTGTTTCACCTGCAAAAGCAGAAACAGAAGCGGAAGCCGTAACGATTATGGGACCTTCTAAGTTGACTTCAAAGCAAATGGGTGATTACGTTCTTCTGAATGAACAGGACCCAAAGCTTACTAATATATCTATTTATAAGCTAGCTGAACTATATCTTGAAATTGGAAAAAAAGAAGGAGTACGTGGTGATATCGCATTTGGTCAGGCAATCCACGAAACCGGTTTTTTCAGATTTCAGGGAGATGTAATACCTGAACAGAATAATTATTCAGGAATTGGAACGACTGGTGGGGGAGTGAAAGGTGCGTTTTTTGCAACACCTGAAGAAGGAGTTCGTGCACAAATTCAGCATTTAAAAGCGTATGCCAGCAAGGAACCGCTGAATACTGAGCTTGCAGATCCGAGATTTCATCTTGTGACACGTGGAATTGCTCCTCTATGGACAGATTTAAATGGGAGATGGGCCGTGCCTGGAAAGGGATACGGAGAAAAGGTTCTTCAATATCATTTTAATATGTCACAAATGACTCTTACTATTCCACATGTAGATTTACCAACTAATCATAAGCTGCCAGTAGGGAAACTGACGATAAATGCTGATGTTCCAATGCTTGCTCCTGATGGCTCAGTATTTAAAACGCTTAAGAAAGATGAAAAAGTTAGAGTCTTTGGGGTTTTAGGCAATAATTATGATGTTGGTGGAGGTTATCTTGTAGAAGCCAACAGCAGTAAAATGAGTTTGTACATAGGTAGAATTCTTATTAAGGATTCCAAAACTGTTATGTACAAGCCAGATGGTACTGTCCACCGTATTTTCAGATTAGGTGAAGCGCTTATGGTCTTTGATTATGATGAAGAGACTTATCAGGTAGGCGGAGGCTTTTATGTGAAAAAATCGGATAAACCGATTTACCATTTAGGCCGAGTTGAGTTCTCAGCGGATACTGTTATGTACAAGCCTAATGGAGATCCTCACAGTACTCTTAAAAAGGGATCGAGTTACCGTGTATTTGGAATTGATGGTGACCGTCTTGATATGGGCGGCGGCTATACAGTTCAATATAATAAAAAAACTATGACCTATATTAACTGACTTGAAATCAGACAGCTTGAGCCGCTGTCTGATTTTTTATGAATGTGCTGCTTAAGTATTTCTTGACCTTCATTCATATAATCAATTCGATGGCAAAGCAGTTATTATTAGATAGAGCTTATTAACTCCTTGAGATGTAAATAAGAATATTTCATCAGAAGGTATAGTGAAATTAACTTTATTAAAAAATAGTCATTCGTTAACAAGGAAGAAAATTAGATGCTTAATCTAAGTTCTTCCTTTTTCTATGTTCATTAAGAAATCAGGAGTTTAGGAAATGGTAACCGTATCTTAATTTTTAAAATTGTTAATATTTCCATAAGGAACCGTTTAAATAGTATTAAGCTTCCCCTATTAGACTAAAGAAGACTGTGCAAGGAATGACAAGTAGTTGTTTTTTGAATAATTATTAAAAGTTTTTGAAGTATTTAGGAGGATTCGTATTGAGTAAAAGTCGTCGATTAAGTATCATTGCAGCTGTATCATTAACAATATACATTCTAATTTTATCGTTAGGATCATCTGAGATTAAATATCCATTACCATCTTACAATAAAGCGGATATTTTTAATTACATAGTAACTGAAAGTGAAAAGTTAAATCTCCCGTCTTTTTCTGCTGAGGATGTTACCTTTATTAATGCGAAGGCAAACAATAGTATTGGCCGCTATGTGGAAAGCCATCAGTTTGATGAGGGGCAACTGGATGAACTCCAGCAAAAAGTACCTATTTATACTATTGAGGTGGAGACAGGTGAGCGGTTATATGAAATTAATCCAAGTAACGGACAAATAACAAGAGCGTCAGGAATCTCATTACCGTTCAACGAAAAAAATAGTATAGATAACTTTATTCAGACTTATTTCGGCAGCGGATATACATTGCAAACACAAAAAGCTTCAGAAGGTGAAATCTTTACTGATTGGCATATGAAGTATGTCTATACAGCATCAACCTCATTGGATAACATATCAAAGGTTGTTGAGATCTATACGAGTGAAAATAAGATTATAGAATTTCAACAGTATGGAGCGGCTGCAGGATTTCCGTTGCAGGAAGTAGAAGATTCGACCGGTTTAATGATTATTTCTATATTTATGCTGCTGTTTCTTGTCACACTTCTTATTATCGTCACTGTACAGCTCATTAAACGTCTAATTAAAAAACAAATCGAAGCGTTTGTCGCACCATTTTTATTGTCATTGGTTGCGGGCTTTGGATGGTTTTTCCTAACGAGTGCAATGGGAAGCTCCATTACTGGTTTTGGGGCAATCGAGCCTGCTTTTATGACTTATCTCACTCTTGCTACATTATTAATACGTTGGAAAAAGTCTGCTAAGAGTCATGAAATAAAGATTCTTGAGTGGAAAGATGCCATTTTTCAAGGTTTGTTATTGACAATTATCTTTTTTGCTTTGACTAGTCTGTTCTTTTACATCACTGGATTTTTTGGCAGCTGGATTTCTCCAGTCTTAAATCATGGACTCCTGATTAACGTAAATCCGTGGATTCTCCCGATATTTACTCTTTTTATCGGTTTAAGTGCCGCTGTCACGGAAGAAGCTGTTTTCAGAAGATATATGATTCCCTTTTTTGATCGTTTTGGTGTAATTACTTCAGTTCTTTTAACATCTTTTTTATGGGGAATTCTCCATCTTGCTTATGATGTACATCCGTGGTACTTGAGAGTGATTGAATTTATGATCATTGGAGGGCCGTTTTTCTATTTTGTTTATAAAAAATTCGGTTTTAAAACAGCGGTTTTCTGTCACTATTTCAATAACAGTTTGATTACTGCATTTTTTCTATTTTCCGTTAATATCAATGTGGCAATAGTTGCCCTGTTTCTTAGTGTCAGTCCATTGCTATTTCTGTTGTATAGAACGAAATAATATATTTCTGCAGAGTACTAAATTTCTTTTACATTATAGATTACTATTTGTGTAAAAAAGAATAATAGAGAAAGAGTGCAGCGTGATAAATTTTGTAGAAACAGCTTGTTGATTGAAAAAATCATAAGCTGTTCTTTTTTTTGATTTATTAAAGAATAAAGGACGAGGGGAATTTTGGAGTTCAGCCGATATAAATATAAAGCAGCTCATATTTATAAAGAAGGTGATTAAATGAAAATTCAATCAAACAGTACCACTTTGATTCCATCTTATTCTTCTGCACAAAGTAATGATATTCATTTTAAGGAAGTCCAATTAAGCTCTGCTGTGATAAGTGAAAATATGAAAGAAGCTAAATCTTCAGATATTCGGGAAGATCTTTCAAGTAAGTATGATGTTCGAAAAGCTACAGTTAAAGAAATAACTGAAATATCCCAAGCGCTATATAGAGCGGGAGAGACTTCTTTAAAAGAAGTTGTGATTTTAATATTCGATTATGAAGGGGTAACGAATAATATAATACGAAGATAATTAATCTCTTAGCACAACTAGAAAGATAGAGAATTCAAGAAGGAAATTAATATTTCGAAAGGGTTGTTTATAGTAAAAAAGTCACGATAAAATACCAATATAATTACAAACGTGATAAAATATTCATAGATTTTATTGGATATGAAAGTGATGGTTGAACATAATGAATTTAAACTCCCTTGGGAAATTAGGAAATAGGCTCTTATCTTCAATAATAGTTTCGGCTTTAATTATTGTTATATTAGTTATTACTTGCACAGTAAGTGTTAGGTTATTCTTAAATATTAATATACAAGGCCAGCGGGCATTAGATAATATTGAGGAGTCAGCTAATAACTTATTTAAGTCTCTTATAGATCAAGAAACGGGACAGAGGGGTTATAACTTAAGCAAGGATAGTACGTTCTTAGAACCTTATTATGAAGGAATGAAGATATTTTCGGAGAATTCGAAGGACCTTAGAGAAAAAACGGAGGATTTTCCCGATTTACATATAGAAGTAAAACAGGTTGTTCAAAAGGGTGAATATTGGCAAGAAAATTACGGGGAACCTCTGGTAAATTTGACACTAGAAGGAAAGCATCCAACTGTTCAGCTATTAAAAGAAGGGAAAAAAGCGCTTGATGATTTCAGATATACAACTAGTGACTTCTCCAAGAAAGTAGAGGCGCAAAGAAGTAATGTCAGGAACACTATGAATAAGAGAATTAATATGGCACTTACTGCATTAGTGATAATTTTAATTGGAATTATATTCATAAATCTATTGATTAATTATCAGATCCTAAAGTCTGTTATTAAACCGATTATTGAGTTAAGTAGCTCAGTGAAGTGTTATACTGATCATAATTTTTCCAAAGGAATTCCTGTATATAGAAAAAGAGATGAATTATTTGAATTAATTAAAAATATCGATTTAATGAGGACTGAATTATCACAAAGTATTACTTCTCTAAAACTAAAAGTAAATTATGATGAGTTGACAGGTCTTTATAATAGACGATATTTTAATGAATTTATAATAACAGAGTGGGAATTAGCTAAGAAAAATTCATTCAATTTCTCGCTTATACTTTTTGATATAGATCATTATAAAAATTTTAATGATACATATGGGCACTTAGCTGGGGATGAGTGTTTAAAAACTATTTCCGAGTGTATTCAAGTATATAATGCGGAGCCGTTAAGTTTTGCTGCAAGATATGGCGGGGAAGAGTTCGTTGTGCTTCTTCCGCAGGGAACAGAACATGAAGCACTGTCAGTAGCTGAAAATATAAAGACTGCCATATTAGATTTGAAAATCCCGCATAGAAGCTCTCCTGTTAATGAATATGTGACAGTCAGTATAGGTGTTGCCTCTGTTATTCCTATAGGAGAAATGGCATCTAATGAGATCATTTCAATGGCAGATGAGGCTTTGTATAAATCTAAACAGAATGGACGTAATAAAGTAACCAAATATATGAGCAAAAGCCAATATTCTGATGTGAACCCTGTCTAAAATGAATATTATGAATGAACACTTGACCCTATCGTTACGTGATAATTTATATTTTATGTATCTTAGTTAGAAAGGGTTGAAGTGTAATGGAATTTTATTCTATGCCTTTATTTGTGAAAATGTTTGTGAGTAATATGGCAATTTCACTTAGTTGGTACAAAGATGTTTTAAATTTAAAATCGGTGTTTGAGTTGCCGGATAAAGATGGGAAAACTGTAATGGCTCATATCCGAGGAAAGAAATATCAAGATATAATGCTTGTGTCAAAGCAAAGTGATCGTGAATTTAACGGAGAAGGTGTAATTCTTAACTTTGCTGTAGATGATATTGATAAATTTGCAATTAGAGCAACTAAAATTGGAGCAGAAGTCAAAGAAGGACCTGTTGATCGACCTTGGAATGCTCGTGAACTTGTTTTAAAAGACCCGGATGGTTATGTTATAACACTTTCTATGATGATAGATAAAGGAAAAGCTTTTGATGACGTTATAGACAGGGTTAGATAGAGATAAGGGAGCGTTAAGAACTAGTATTGTGGACTTTCACAACTAAAAGGACCTATTTTAAAGGTCCTTTTAGTTGTTTATTGAATTAATATGTCGTTTTACTTTTTAATTCTTGCAAATTAAACAAGAATACTATTAAAATAATGGTTATAAAAACTCTTATCCTATAATTACTTTTATATAGTTAATACTAATAGAAAAGATTTTTAAGTGATACTGAAAACTGAAGTGATTTTAAGGTTATATTTTTATGGGAAATAGTTGATTTTAAATTTTATTTGCAATTTTATTGACATCGAGAAGGAATCCAAGTAATATAGGAATTCCCCAGTGAGAGAAAATTATTTTAAAAATACTTTTTCTTTCAGAAAAGAATTTAGGGGTTTACAAGATTAGTTGTTTATGATAAGATTTAATCCTGTCCTTAACGCAAACGAAATTATGTTAAAAAAAATTTTAAAAAAGTTATTGACAGAGAAAAAGGAAAATGTTACGATGAC
>NZ_BCVG01000091.1 GCF_001591625.1 Metabacillus fastidiosus NBRC 101226 | reverse complement strand
TCGCAATTTCACTATGTTATAATTTGGTATATGTAGTAAGTGGTAAAAAGACAGTGTTTATATAATAGAAGGGAGGCTGTTAAATGGAATTAATGGAAGTGAAGAAGATGAGAACAAAGCAAATAGCCGTCATAAACGGAATGTTACTTTTAGCCTTAATCATCTATTTCACTTTAATTAGTTTTCTCCATATCACATTTATGCAATTATTTTTATTTCTTGGAGTATTTATGTTAATTCAGGCAATTGCGGGCTTATTAAAAGGTGGTTCAACAAAGTCTTTCATTCCTATCTTTGAAGAGGTATCAAATTATGAAAAAGAGAAGATAGGGGCTGAATGGAAGAGACAGCGCCGAATGTCTTATATTTCGAACTTCTTATTCAGTGGCTTGATGTTTTTGCAAGCTTATTGGAGCCTTGATTCATCGGATTTTATTTCAATAAATTTTACTTTCACGGTAATATGGGCTGTTCTTATTACAGTATTCATTAATATTGGCATGATACTTCATATTAAAAAAGTCGATCGTTCGACGTCACAATTAGATATGAAAGGCTACACATGGAAATCAAGTTTGATCGCTGTCGCTATCGGGCTTGGAGCAGGTATAGTGATTTTTGTGCTGACTATACTGTATGTCATGTCTGATTTAGGATAGAGGGGTTAAAGAAACGAAGATCCTTTTAAATTAACATGTCGGCTTTTTAATCTAATAGTAAATTATAATACTGCTTTTCCAGCAATCTTCACCTGGCATTCTTCATGTTTACAATATAGTGTACCGCTTCTCTCTGTAATACTCGCCTTGCTACTAATTTCCCATCTTTATATATCTTCTAGTAAAATGGTATATTTGGATAAAATTGTGATAAAATTATCGTAGTTTAGGAGAAGGAGTGTAATTTTGATGAAATATTTTGTAAGATTACTAGTTATTGCAGTTATTTCTATGTTATTTGCATCTACAGCTTCAGCATCCGATACTCGCTACAATGATGCAGTTAATGTCGGAAAGATGTTAAATGAGAGAAATGCATCATTAGAAAGTGCAATAAACAGCGGTGATATTAAGAAAATCCATACTCTTTACGATGATTTCACGAACTATATTTCAAAGACTGAGAAAGCAATTGGTAAAGTATCAAGAAAGACAAAAAGAGATAAATTAATGAGTACATATGTTAAACCAGCTAAGGTGACAAGGGAACGTGTCATTTATGAAGTGTCCCAATATCGGTTAATTCATCAAATGAAAGGCTTGTATGCTTCAGGGAAGATCGAACAAGCTAAGAAAGACTTTGCAAAGCTGGAAAGATTAAAAAAGAGATCTGTGGAAATTAAGAAGAAAGGCGGCTATAAATCACTTCCTTCGAAAATAGATAAAGATTTAGCAAAGTTAACGGATCGAGTTAAAAATACTTTATTTAATGGGGGAACAAAGCGTGTATCAATAGAAGAGGCCGAGTTTCTAATTTTACATGATCATATTGATTCAACAGAAGTGGAGGTTAAAATAATATTTTTCGATGAACAATTAGGGGCCTATCGAGCGAAAGTAGGTCCCAAAAATGAACGTTATGGCTATTGGTTTTTACAAGTCCATCCATATACAGGTGTAGTAGGAGAAGTTCCAATAAGATAGTGTTTAAATGGGATTATATACTGGAATAGAGAAAGAGGACCTAAAGAGTTGTAATCACAATTCTTTGAGTCCGCTTTTTATTTTAGCAGTCTATTGCTGTAGTTTAAGGGTATAATCATATTTTTATTTTAGTTCATCTGTATGAATAAATATATCGACTATATAATCTTCTAAACGATGGTTATTCGGTATTCCTAAACTTTGATGCATTTTTTCAATAGCAGATTCCCATTCTTCCTGAAAGGATGGACCTCCTGTTGTTTTATCTCCAATGAAGTAAAGCATGACAAGGTATGTCGGTACATTATGTAAAACTCTTAAAAAATATAAATGGGCAATCCTGTTTAAATATTGATAATAAGTGCCTGTCCAGTCAGCTTCTGAGTCAGCACTGATATATTCCCTTGTTTCCTCTAATGATTGCACAATGAGCTCCCGGGATATTGGTGATGACGCAAAGGATCGAGGAGACCCAAGCTCTGGAAGATTTGCTTTCGCTTCTACTAAAATGACACCATTTTCTCCAAACTTGCCCAGTGCATCCCATTGAGGACCGTTTCTCGGCCAAAATTTTTTCAAGTTCTTTGCTATTTCCGTATCCACCCCGAGTTTCTCCAAGAATGCTTTATCACGATATTCAGCGTATTCATCCGTATAAAGGGGAGAAACCCATGAAATTCTTTCACCTACTATATGTGAAAGTTTGCTGTTTAGAATATGTGGATGATTGTTTACTAAAGTTTGAATTAATTTCAAACTACCTTTCCCGTCACTTTTCTGTTTAAAACGCCCCATTTAAATCCCTCTCTTATAAGTATGATAAATAATAGAGTTCCTGTTCCAACTATTCATTTCCGCTTTTAAACAGCTTCTATTCTCTTTTTTAAATACTTTTATATGCTCAGTATTTTGAATAATCAACATTCAATTCCGCTATCGAATACAACACTGCTTTTCCAGCAATCTTCACCCGTGTATTTTCATGTTTACAATACAGTGTACCGCCTCTCTGCGATACTTGTCTTGCCACCAATTCATCCTTTTCCAGTCTTTCCGCCCAGAATGGAATCAAGCTGCAATGCATGGAGCCGCATACAGGGTCTTCATTTACTTTTAATTTTGGGAAAAATGCTCTTGAAACAAAATCATATTCGATTCCTTTTGCTGTAATATAGACACCGAGACCGTCTTGTAGTTTTTCTAATTTTGAGAAGTCGGGACTTGCATGTTTTACTTCTTCCTCTGATTGTAATACACATACTAAATCTCTATTTAAATATGTTTCTATCGGTGTTACTCCTAAGGCATCGATTATTTGTTCAGTTAGGGGAACTTCTTCTGAAGAGACAGCCGGGAAATCCATTTCATATAGATCATCCAATTTTTTTACTGTCAGTTCTCCGCTTATCGTATCGAATGTAACAGCAGTCAATTGTTTTTCTGTATAATTCATAATAACAAAAGCCGTCGCTAAAGTTGCGTGACCACAAAGGTTTATTTCTCCTCCTGGAGTAAACCATCTCAGCTTGTAATTTTTCTCTTCCTTTACCGCGAATGCCGTTTCTGATAAATTGTTTTCCATCGCTATTTTTTGCATTAAATCGTCAGAAATCCATTCATTCATAATGCATACTCCTGCCGGATTACCTTCAAACACTTTTTCTGCAAAAGCATCGACTACGAAATACTTCATACTTTCATCCCTCCAAATGTTCTAATGAGTTCATTTCTATATTAATAGTTTACCATTTTAGGAAAGAAGTCGAGCTTTACTTTATCATTTACGCTTCTGTTTTAACACTTGGACAATGGATTTCATCATACTTATAAAGGATCTTTAAATTAGATGACAGACAAGAGGTGAAAGTATGAAAAAGATAATGGCTTCAGCTGTTTTCTCCTTTTTAATGATCATTCTTTCTGCAGACCCGATGTTTCATATGATTCGAGAAGCTTTAATTGAGAATATAATCGAGATGCGCTATGAAATTCATCATGCTTATACAGGGGAAGATGGATTTGAAGATATTATAAATGCCCAGGAACTCATAATTGATAATATTAATATAAAAATTATAGAAGAAGAAACAGGTTTGAAGGCACCGTTAACACCTTGGGATATAGATGAGAATGTTCCGCCAGGGGATATAGTGAAAATTCATCTGTTACTGAACGATAAAGAAATAACGAACCCGGATAAAAATATGGCTTTCTAATCGAGAAAGGGGCAGCAGGTACTTTTCATGGCTTGATATATTAACAGTGAGGGACCGAATGACAGGAGAAAAGCAAATTAAAATTGTACAAAGACTCACAGATGATGATTCAATGGACTATAGAGAGTGGAAAATTATTACGATTTATGAAAATGGGGATTCAAAGGAAGAAAAATTAAATTATACTCAAAGAGGAGAAAACAAACTAGGTGTCAAGCTTATCAATTTCTCTGATACAGGACTAATGTATATGGGTTATTATTCTGACATTCTTCACGGTTATCCGAGTCTCATTTTTCCTATTATTTATCCCGTTTTAACGAGTTTAGCCGGAATGATCCTCCTAATAATCGCTATGAGATTATACTTTAAAAGGAAAAGAACACCATTTAGCGAATAAATAAGTTAACTCTTATTAAAAAAGCTGGAGGAAAAGGAAAATGAGTAAACCGGATTTATATGTTACGATAGCGGTTGGGCCGGACTGTGATATGGATGCATTTGCGATGCGTTCAACACTCGAGTATTTTGGAGCGATGGTCACGATACATTGGATCGGGAGACCGAATGATTTAATCGATGTCCTGTCTGGAGAAGAGCTCGATAAAAGATGTGATTATTTAATTTTGAACTTTCATGGTGACGAAGGAAGACTTTGTATGCCCGAATTAGGCGAGGATGTCTATGAAGCTGATGAACCAAGAGGAGAATTTTTTGATGAAAATGATGTAAGGAAATATACAAATTTAAAAGGTGCAAAAGTAATCGCAAACGGCTGTACACTCGGCGAAGAAAAGCTGGCAAAAGCATTTCTTGATTGTGGCTGCCATTCTTATATGGGACCTGATGATTATATCGATGGAAACTCTGGATTAATGTTTGTTATGAGATTTATATATGAGATCATTAATAATAAAAAAAGTGAGAAAGAAGCATACGAAATTGCAAAATCAATTGATGAAGAGACCGGTATGTACCAAATGTATTTATGAAAAACAGTCATTTTGCTGTATCTATGGAAAATGGCGTATATTATTATGCTTTTTCTTTAGAAGTGAAATAGTCGGTTTATCTTTAATAAAATGAAAGTATATAGATGAAAAAAGTATTTGAGCGATCGTTCAAATACTTTTTTATTTTGTTATATACTTCAATCTCTCTCTTTTTAATCCTTTTTCTTGAATTTTGGTGGATTAAATACAAAATTTGGGGAAAATACTAGGAGTTCCTTTAAAAAAATATATAGAGAGATAATTAAAAAATAATAAAGGAGGACTATATATGAAGAAAATGACCTTTATCCTTTTTGCTTTATTACTCACAATTCTTTCAGCTTGTTCAAATAATGCCAGTGAGGATGAAAAGTCTGGTAAAAAAGCAGAAGAAACAGTTGATGTTAAAAAAGGTCTTTTAAACGTGGAAATTACATTGCCGGCTTCCATGTTTGAGGGCCAGGATATAGATACTGTTATTGCTGATGCAAAAAAAGAGGGAGTTACGGAAGTTACAAAAAATGAAGATGGGTCACTCACATATAAAATGACGAAAGCAAAGCATAGAGAAATGATGCAGGAATTAGAAAAAAGCATCCTTGAGACGATTGAAGAAACGAAGAACAGTAAAGATTATGTTTCCATTAAAGACATTACCCATAATGATTCGTTTTCAGAGTTTACCCTCGTCGTAGACAAAGCGAAGTATGAGAACAGCATGGATGGCTTTGCAGCACTTGGCTTAGGCATGTCGGGTATGATGTACCAAATTTACAATGGTTCTGATCCCGATACTAAAGTGAAAATATTTATAAAAGACGAGGCTACTCAGGAAGTATTTGACGAAACTGTTTATCCAGATGATTTGGAGCAAGAGGAGACGGAAGAAAATACTCACTCTAAATAATAAAAGGAGGGTATAAAATGAAGAGGAAATGGAGTAAGATATCAAGCCTATTTATTTTTGTATTATTAAGTATCTCTTTACTTGGAGGATGTGGACAGGATACGAAAGATATTACAGTGAACGAAGAGGCTGACGGACAAAAAGAAACAGAGAAAAAGGAAGAGACAGAATCCAAACTCGGTTCCCGGACGAATCCAGTGCCATTTAAGAAAACTGCGACAGTGGATGACGAATTATATAATGATCAAGGTGAGTCATTTCTGATTAAATTTGATTTAACGGTAGTAGAAGTGATTCGAGGGGATGCGGCATATCAAAAATTAAAATCTATGAATGAATTCAATGAACCTGCCCCGGAAGGATATGAATGGGCTTTAGCGAAAACAAAAGTAAAATTTGTTGAATCAGAAACAGAGGACCTTCCATTTCATATTGATGGCGTAATGAATTTTACAATGGTAAGTGAAAGCGGAGATATTTACAGCGGAGATATAGTTGGAACCGCTGAGCCTGATTTCAGCTTTGAAATGTACGTAGGAAATGAAAAAGAAGGCTACATTCCCGGTTTAGTAAAAGTGGGAGAAAAAGTACAGCTCCGTTATGAGGAAACACTGGGAGGACAAGTTTTCTTTAATTTGCAGTAATTTAATACTATAAAAAACGGCGGAAATGAATTCCCGCTGTTTTTTATTTTGATTCTCTATTACGAAGCTTTTATTCTATTTTTTCTCCACATTTCCTCCAGTATCCTCTTATTAATAAAAAATACACCGACAAGCACGCTGACAGCACCGAGAGCTGTAACGACTGTTATGTTTTCTTTAAGTACAATTGCTCCAAGCAAAACAGCGATAACAGGGGAAACATACAGCCATGTAGATGGAAATACTGGATTCGTTTTGCTTACAAGCCAATAGAATAAGCCATGACCGATAATAGAACCGACAATGATCAAATAAAGTAGGGATAACTGTACATTGATAAGCCCGAGGCTTTTTAATGAAGGCTGCTCAAATATAACGGAAAAAATAAGAAGAAAGCTTCCTCCGATCGTCATTTGAATCCCATTAATTAAAAAAGGGGAAGCATGTTCATTTTCTTTTAAAAATGATTTGGACATTACGGTGCCAATACTGTAAAAAAGCTGTCCCGCAATAACTGCAATAGTTGCGATAAACCAATAAATGGTTACTTCTTGTTTCAGCCCGGGTGAAGAAATGAATATTACTCCAGCAATACTCAAAAGCAGACCTATTATTTGAATAGCTTGTATTTTCTCCTTCGATTTTCCAGCCTGTAACAAGAACATAATAATTGGTCCAAAAGCAGATAAAACAGCAGCTAATCCAGAAGTAATATACTGTTCTGCCCAGTACAGCGTCATAAAGGTCATCGTTGTTAAGCAAAATCCGATTATAAGTAAGTGTTTTGAAAAGAAAAGCGAAATAGAAAGCTTTTTACGGATAGTAAAATAAATAACAATAACAAGTCCGGCAAGGAAAAATCTTAAACCGGCTGATAGAAATGGATCAACACCCGCTTCAATTCCGGCTTTGATAGCTAAAAATGTCGTTCCAAATATAAAGCAAATAAACAAATAATTAATTATTAACATCATGTTACTTCCTCCTCTTTGAGAGGATCATACTGAATAAGGTATATAACAGTAAATAAGGAAGTATAACAGTGTGCTTGTTCTCTTTTCGCACTCCTCTTATACTAATGGAGAGGTGATTAATTATGATGAAGCTTTCTTTGTCCCGCGGGTCACGTGATTCTTTATCAGAGCAAATTTTTCAGCAAATTACGAGCCGTATTCATTCGAATATGTTAACGAGCGGAGAAAAGCTTCCATCAGTCCGTCAATTATCAGCAGACACAGGGGTCAGTCTGCTTACAGTTCATAAAGCTTATAAAAGGCTCGAAGCCGCAGGAGTAGTACAAAGCATTCACGGCAAAGGAGTTTTTGTAAAAGCCGTCTTAAATGAAAGTCCGGCAATGAGTTCTTACGACTGGCAGCTTTCCATTCCTACATATTTAACGAGAAGCAGCTTTCATTCACGCCCGAAAACAAAATATCGTTTTGATTATTCGGCGTTAAACAGTGGGCTTTTACCAACAATTTATTTGGCAGATCAGTTAAAACAGATGCTTGAAGCTGAATCATCTATTTTGGGAACATACGGTGATGTACAAGGAGATTTTTTAACGAGGGAAGCTTTTTCGGCATATTTTCAAAATGAATTAGGTCTTTCAGGATCACCTGATAACATTATTATGACAACAGGTCTTCATCAAGGTATTGAGCTGATTGCAAAAACCCTTTTAGGGCCGGGGGATGTTATCATTACCGAGGCACCTACTTATCCAGGCGCTTTGGATATTTTTATTAACCGGGGAGCAAAAGTAATTCCGATCGCAATGGATGAAGAAGGGATCAGAACAGATTTACTAGCGCAAGTAGCGAGAGCTTATCATCCGAAAGCGATATATGTTAATCCAACGTTTCAAAATCCAACGGGACGCTCTATGAGTATGGAGCGCCGTCAAGAACTTCTGTATCAGGCACAATTACACGGTATGTTTATTATTGAAGATGATTCATGGAGCGAGCTTTACTTTGATGAAAAGCCTCCTCCAAAACCAATTAAATCACTCGATGATGAAGGGCGGGTTCTTTTTTTAAAAGGATTTAGTAAAGCATTGGCACCGGGGATTAGAGTCGGCGCTATTTTAGCAGAAGGGTCATTTAAACAGTCACTTTTATCAGCTAAATCCTCATCCGACTTAGGGACTCCGCTTTTAACACAGAGAGCAGTCCTGCCATTTCTCACTTCGACTCGAATGCTTGAACATTTTGAGAAGCTGCGTCTCGCTTTGGAACTGCGGCGTGATAAAACAGTTGCTGTATTAGCGAACTCATTCGATTCTTCGATTTCCTGGTCTGTTCCAGAAGGTGGGCTGAACATTTGGTTAACGTTTCCTGAAAATGTTTCTACATTAGATTTATATGAATACTGCTTACAGCACGATGTTTCTTTTTTACCAGGACATGCATGCTATCCTTACGAGCCACCGTATAACCATTTGAGGCTGACATATTCAATTTTAAATGAACATGATTTAGAAGAAGGACTTAAAACTTTTGTTGCATTAACGAATGCTTTTTTGAAGCAGAAAATATAACGTTAAGAAACTGATTATTTTAACAAATAGATCTAAGAAACATCAGATGTTAAGTAAGAATAAAGCTGTTAAAAAATAATAAAGTTTTATAGTAGTAGTCTTATATAGTGTATTCTTACATGGAGTAATCGTTCGAAAATCGGATTATATTAGGGGGAGAATAATGAGGAGAGTACTGTTTTTTGCAGTCTTAACCTTATTTGTGCTTTCACTCTTTGCTTGCGATGATGATAACTCTAATTCAGAAATAAATACTGTTTCCCGTGCTGAGCTGACAGAAAGAGAGGAAATGATACTTTTAAGCACTGCGGATCAATCTTTTGTATTTGATTTCAATGTAGAGGATAAGTATAAAGAGGTCGCTGTATGGGTTGAGAAGTATGAATCAGGCAATTTAGTTGGAGAGCCCAATTATGTTTTTTCTATGGAGATTAATAAGATGGGGACGATTATTTTTTCAATACCGCATAAGTCTGAAGACAGTGGTGAAGTTCTTTCTACTATTAGTATTAATAGTGATGGAACTACTGGTAAAGGATGGGGTCCGGCAATAATGCCAAAAGATGATTTCGAATTTGTATCGGGAAGTAATCCGTTAGGCAGTATTTCTGTTAAGGATAAGATGATTTTAGCTAGTATATGTTATTCAAGCAGCAAAGAAGGAATCAGCACTCTTTCCACAGATTTTCATGCTGATATGGATAGCCATATGGATGAATTGAAAAAATATGATGTTGTATATTTACTTAGAAGTGAATTTAAGTAACTTCAACAGCCTTCCATCATCCAGTGATTGGAAGGCTGTTGAAGTTTTCAATTATGTACTTTTAACCTTCTTTATTTGCAATAAGACTATACCGATTACAAGACTTACACAAGCAATTAAAGATTCGTTAGCAACACTTAATCTTGGTATTAAGTCTACTAGCAACATTTGCTCTAAAAATCCCGAAATAAAGAAAAAAAGTGCTATTAAACAAAATAAATATCCAAACGATCCAGTTATTCTTCTCAATTTTATTACCTCGCTTTCTATACAATATCTCACAATTACTGCAACTTTTTAGACAAAAGGATGATAGGTTTTTAAGTATCTTATTTGCCTTTTTATCCTAGCCTTAAAGGGCAGTAGGGCTCCCACTTCAAAATTTTAAAAAATCGAAGAAGTTAAGTGGGAGATGAGAAAAACCTCCACTGATGGTTAGTTTCACTTTATATCTTTATTATCCCTATACAGTGCTCCTATAAACTTATGGTGCCAAAATATTATTAGGAAGTTTAATATTGTTGAATTCTCTAGTCTGGTCAGCGGGTGCTTCTAGATTGATTACCGTGGTTACAAATAATACTAAAGAGATAAAAATAAGCCCGATGATAATATAAGTTTTTTTCATTATGTAACAGCCTCTTTTCCTAAGTGTTATAGTGAAATTTATATTTTTTACATCATATTACCAATTATGTATAACAGTAAAGGTTACGTTATAACACTTTTGGGAAAGATATAGACAAAAGATAAATAGCTGTAATTTTTGATAAGAACGTTAGAAATAGAGAGGAAAATAAAGATAATTTAAACGAAAATAGCAGTAAATTAGAAGGATTTTTTGATTATCTTATCGAATATTTTAGCTATGAAATATTTATCGAGGAGTGAGACAATGAAAATCAAAGTTGTTATGAATAGCGGAAAAGAGTATGTGATATTCGAGGAAAGTTATTCGGTTAATGATTTCCAGGATTCACTCTATACTGAGATGCCAGTGGGTGGAAAAGTATTAAAAAATGGTTTTATTTATTTGGATAGTGCTAAGAAAATTATAGTCAATCCAGCTCACATATCATCAATTGAAGTGCTTAAAGAAAATATGAATGAAAGTTTGAAAACAGGCTGAAGTAGTCCCCGTCTTTTCTAGAGACGGGGATTATTTGTTTGTTGCTTTGCAGTTTATATTAATTGATTTTATTGATGCCGCTTCAGTAAACGATACAAATTTTGCAATAAGGATCTATATCAAAGGAGTGTTTTAATGGATAAAACAAATGTAAAGGTATATTTTTCTGCTGTTGCAGATGAATTTCCAATAGATGACTTTACAGAAACTTTAGGAATTCAGCCAACAAGAACGTATAAAAAAGGTGATGCAATATAAGGCCGCATAACCCTAATGTAATTTCTACAGGTGTACATCATCGGTTGCATTCATGTTGGGAATTAGGGACAGAGTATGAAGAATCTTGTGATATTAACGATCAGTTGTACAAGATTTTGAATTATATGGAAGATAAAATAGGAAAGTTAACTCAGCTAAAAAGGGAATATGACTTAGTCTATAATTTTATTATAGTCATCCAAGTAGAGAATAACGAAACACCAGCAATGTACTTGGAAAGCAAGTTTATAAATTTTGCAAGTTCGATAGATGCAGAGGTAGATTTTGACCTTTATATTTATAGTTAGTGTTTATTGTTCAAGTGGCAGTTATTCTTATTTAAATTTAATTTATTGTCTTCTTTGTTAAGAGATTAAAAATGACTCAGCTAAGCATAAAAATAAAAGAAAAGTTTCTAATAAATCAAATGGGCAGATAAAGTAGGTGTTATGTTGGATTTAGTATTATCACTTAGAAGTAAAAAAGTAAAAGTAATTGAAATCTCTAAGTGGGGGACATATTTACGCAAACAATGGGAAGATAATTTTGCTAGTCATCTTAGTGAGAAAGAAAAGAAATCTATATTTCTTTATGATCAAAATGGATGCTGCGGTTTCTTATGGCATTTATTTAGTTATGAAAAAAGAGGGTGTTTCAAAGAAGAACAAGCTGATATACAGTTTAATAAAGAGCCAAAACAATCATGTTATATCTTTTATCAACATTCTGATGATGTATTTATTGTTGAAAATGCATTGTCATTAACTGCCGATGATTTCATCAATGAACAAGATGTTTATATTGTGGATAAAGGATTTAAATGGACGTACGTGAGAACTCACGAAATAGGCTGGTGCGGTCCGTATTTTAGTAGAAAGTGAGCGAATGAAAGATACTTATTCAATTTACAATAAAGCTGTTTAAGTTTTGTTTTTAAACGACTTTATTATTAATTGCTAATTACGTAGAAAATAGAAAAAAATATAGACTTACTTAATGGAGAATATTTATTTTAAAGCGATATATAATCCTTAAAGTTTAATGCAGAATTAAGAATGATAACTATATAAAATGGTGATAAACTGGAAGTAATATTAATTTTTATGGGAGGGGGTAAATTTGGGCAGAGAAATACATTTTGGTGAAGAAGAACTCATTTTAATTTTAAAAGGTTTGACAGCATGCTTTGCTTTGAAAAGAAAAATTACAATGCCATATTCTATGATTAGAAATGTCTCAGTTGATTATTTTCAAGCTCCTCAATGGATGTTAAGAATGCCAGGTACTTCAATTTCTCCCTTAAATATTTATGAAGGGAGTTTTAAATATACAAATGAATGGTATTTTCTTTCTTATGAAGGGATACAGCCATTAATTATAATGGAACTTGACGGGCATGAAAAATATAAATATGTTATTTTTCAAATAGATAATCCTACTGATATCGCTGCTAAGATACGAAGACATTTAAATAGTTTAAATTAATAGGAGCTTCACGAAATCATAGAATGGAAGTTTTGTTAAAAAGGATGCTGATAGAATGGATTATATAGACATTGAAGGCACTGCTCATAAACATGGAATTACATTTGAAGGCGATGTATTTGAGGTTGAAGGCTATTACAATAAAAAGAAAGTCAAATTTAAAATTGAAGAGTACGAAGAAAAGACATGGGATGAATTGCATTTTTTCGAAAAAATAGATGATAAGATGCAGGATTTTAAATTTCTTAGAGGCTTATCGCAATTATTTACATACCGTTCCTTATTTACTATTTTACTATATATTTTAATTGCTTTTTCATGGGGGAAATATGCTAACTATTATATGTATGCACTGGAACTTTTCTCTTTTATAATCGCAATCCCAATTATAAAATTTACTGAAACGGGAAAATATCATTCAGCGGAACATATGGCTATAAATGCTTATGAAAATAATGTTGATTTAAATTTACATAATGTGAGAAACCAAGAAAGATACCATTCTCTATGTGGATCAAACTTTGTCATAATGAGAATGTTTATTTTGATTACAGGTATGATTTTTAATGTGAATTTTTTGATCATGTTCATAATAGCTTATTTAGTAAGTGATGAAATTGTTCATTATCTAGATGACAATAAGAAAAGATTTGCCTTTATTCATAAACTGTTAAAGTATATACAAGTTTCACTTTATACTGCGATGCCGGAGGACAAACATTTAAAGCTTGCTGTGAAAACATTGAATAAACTAATCAAACTGGAAGGCAAATAATAATTAAAAAGATAAAGATAGCTGAGACTGCAGATTGGCTGTCTTTTCTTTACATCCGATATGATGATAGATGAGCCGCTTTGGAATAAAGGAAAGTCCAGGCCAAATATAGTGAAAACAATAGTCATGACGAAATCGTTCCTCATATCAAAATATATCAAAAATGAATCTTCCTACACCTCTGATCAGCCAAAAAACTAATCTGAAAGGCAATATGATTAATTCCGGTATCCAAAATAGCACGTCAAGAATAAAATCAACAAATGTATAATTATCGTTATCTTTCCGTCTTTTTCTCATTTTATCTTTCTTTTTGTTCCACCATTTTTTCATTGTTCATCTCTCCTTTTAGTTTCATTTTTTATGTTGTTTCAAGATTATTCTCCTCATTACAATAATTAAACTTAAACTATAGCTTTTTATTTTGTGATTTCCCCCGGATCATATTTTCCACCTTTTTTATATAATCGTCCTAAAAACTTCTTGCTTTTTGTATTAGAATTTTCTCACTATACTTTACGTTTGAAAGTCTAATTAGTTTCATTTAAAAAACTTATAATAAGTTAATAAAATAAATATAAAAATTTAATAGAAAAAGAAAGTGGTTGTTGCAGTTCTACCTTCCCTGATATGCTTATAATGGTTCCAATAAATAACAATATCGATTTAGAGAGAGAATCGGGAGGAGTTACCTTGTCGAATGAGAAAATTCACAATAACAAAGAAAAAGAAGATGTAATTGGCTGTTTAAACAGCGGCTGCTTGGGATGTAATTTAGTTATTTCCTCTCCACATTTCTGATTGTCGCAATTGCTCTAAGTGAAATATTCTTTCCCAGCTTTGTTCTTTTGAAATATTGGATTTGCCTTGTTCAAACAACTCGTCTTCTTCATCCGTCAATGAACAAAACAGTCATTTAACACACAATGCCAGGCATCAAAATCAGAAAGAAGGACTTTATTATCTTAATAGAAAATCCCTTTTTTATTGTTTAACATTCTCTTTATGTTAACTAGATTTATCAACTGATTTTTAATTTTGAAATTACCTATATCATCTAAAAATGTGAAAAAATATTGACAACTAATAATGAATCCTATATATTAATTTAAAATTAAAACTATGCAATGATAAGGACATGAATTTTTCTTACCGGTTTACAGAGAGGGAAGTCAAGGCTGGAAACTTCCTAATGCTGCAGAAAAATTTACCGTCTTTGAGCAGTATTGGTGAAATGCTAGTAATCAATACCGTACAAGCTGCGATAAAGCTTAAATGAAGCCATCATTTTATATTAAAATGATGGGAAATTGGGTGGAACCACGAGGTAACACACTTGTCCCTTT
>NZ_BCVG01000090.1 GCF_001591625.1 Metabacillus fastidiosus NBRC 101226 | reverse complement strand
CCATCAGTGAGGGGATGACCCCCCCCACTGATGGAAGTTTCACTTTATACAATATTATATCATTTTCAAAATTCAGCTATCAAAGAGGATGAAAAATTCGTTTTTATGAAGAATAGTAGTTTTTCAAAATGAGCTTTTGAACATACTAATAAAATTATTATTCAAACAAAAAAACCTTATAAAGCATAATTTTCTGCTTTATAAGGAGGTTTTATTTCATCATTTAGTTTGTAAATCCTTTTAACATAAGGAGAGCTTTCTCATCTGCTTTAAGAGATTTATTCAACTTTTTCGAAAGCTTGCTCTCATCAAATGTTGTAAAGATATCCATTTTATTTTTCAGGAAAGGAGTTGGATTAGGAACGAGCCGGTCTCCCTCTTTCAATCCTTTTACAATCTCGACATCTCTTCTTATTTGAATCCCCTTCACGATATTCGTTTTGTGAAGCTGTCCATATTTTATAATATAAACATATTCTTTTTCTCCATCTGTCATGATGGCGGATTCAGGTATAATAATTGCTTGTTCCCGTTCTTTTAATACGAATTGAACATTCATATGGTAGCCGTGGTGAAGCTTTTTCGTCTCATCTGTCAGCTGAACGATATAAGGATAAATTGTTTGGCTTTCTTCTAATGATGGCGGCTTAAGCGGAATCATCGTTAGCCTGTCAATTGTACCGCTGTATGTTTTATTTGGAATGACATCTGCTGTTACTAATGCTTTCTGTCCTTCCTCCAGCTTTACCGCTTCCTCTTCCGTAATTTTTCCCTCAACAAGATTTGGATGCTCTGTTTGAAGCAACATAACGATATCATCATCTTCTTCAGCAACCCGATTTACTTCTTTTACCGTTCCTGCGATTTTACTTTTAATAACGAGGCCTTCTTTTTCTACTTCAAGCTCACTTATTTCCTGTTCCATTTCTGTTATTTTCAACTCATAATCTTTTATATCATCTTGTTTCTGATTAATTTTAGATGTAGCAAGAACCGCATCATTTTGCCTCTTTGCTTCTTCTTGTTCTGTTAAAGTTCCACTGCTGCTTTTCTGTTCAGATTCCAACTTAATAATTTCAGATTCCAACTCTTTTATTGTACCTGTTATTTTCGTCTGTCTTTCATTCATTTTTTCTATTTTACGATCAATTTTTGATGAATCGTAGGAAAACAGCATGGACCCCGCTTCAACTGTGTCTCCTTCATCTACATAAACAGTTGAAATTTCTCCCATTTCAGCTTTATAACGCACTGAATATTCGTCTCCAGGTTTTACAATTCCTTTTGTCTCTAAAGTTTCACGCATGTCATCTTTTTTTGCAAAAATTTGCTCATTCATTTGAATAGAACGTGTCACCTTATCATCCGTAAGTAAAAGGAACATATTAAGGATAAACAGGGAGACGAAAATTGTAGTAAAAATAACAATTACCAGCTTCTTCAATTTTGCCACCCCTCCTTATAATGTAATATTCACTTCTCTCATGAGGAGAGTTACGATTGTAATAGCGAATATATAAATAATATGCCCTCCAATAACGATCAATAAAATTTTTGAGAGACTGTTTTCAGTCATTTTCTTCAAAGCAATAACTTGTATAATTGCTGCCCAAAACTGAAAAACTGTCAACTGACCTGCAAGCACGCTTAGCATCGGATGTTCAGTTAAAACTTGCATAATAATCCCAAAGCCAAAAGGAGATGATTCTTTATGACTCCCGATAAAATAGAAAACTGGAAAATTAGCAATTTTTTCTATTAGAAGAATAAACATTGGATAAAGTTGAACTTTAAATAATTCTTTCAAATTTAGCTCAAAGAAAATCCAATAGTATGTAGTGAAGAACATAATTACGAGAAACGGGAATATCAATCCTGCTAATATATGTCCAATTCCGAAAAAAAGCTTAGCCGTTTCTATTTTCTCGCTGCCGGCTCTATCCATATTTCTCATAATACCTTCTGTTCCAAATCCCAAATAAGAAGTAAGAATGGAAAGAATAACACTTAATCCAACTAAAACTAGTAATCTCCACATGAAACCTCTTGTTTGTTCTGCCTTATGAAGACTTTCGAAATAAACAGACGGCCTAAAAAGGCTTTCAAACAAGCGAACTTGCTGCATATATTTTTACCCTCCCTTCGACTGTATAATGGGACAGTCTCTAACAAAATTCCATATTCTTATAATAAAGTATTCATATATATATTGTAAATCGAGGGCAGCCTTCCCTTGAAACTATTTTCCAAAGAAAATAATGATGTTTTCCAGCACGAATGAAGCTAGCTTGAGTATATGTTTACAATGAATCTATTAATGAGGCATATACCCTTCCCATACAAAAAGTCTGTCTCCAAATGTAAGAGCCAGACTATCTATTTGTAAAAAGAATTATTTTTTCCTCGGAATAAACGGCAGTAAATTATTTTCTAAATGAAGGGCTCCTTCTACTATGTCATGTAAAGGTGGTCCGTACTCCAATAAATGATCCATTTCCTGTATCTCATCGGCTAAACTGTCTTCCAGGCCCCGATACGCTGTTAACATTGCTGCTAATCTTACACCATATAAATCCGATAATTCTGTATCTGTGTAAAAGCTCGGAAAAGGTGTATTCATATCAACAAAATAATGCAATGCTGCCGCATATATTTCCGGCTTTCTAATAGAAGGGCTTTCCCTTTTACAATAAAGATACCAGAACATCACACCTATATGTGCAATCTGCTCTGGCAGCTCTTCTTCCTCCATCATTTTTTGGAACAAAAGGGCTGTTTCTTCATATTTTGGATTATCCCATCGCAGCTGCTCCATACTCAATTCTTCTTCCACTTCCCCTAAAACCATTTTCATAAGAATAGCAGGGAACAAATCTCTCATAAAAATCGAGTAATCGTCATATTCAGCCTGTTCATATAATTCATAAATCTCAGCTAGAATATCTGGAGTTTCATCAGCTGGAAAATCAAGAAATATTGTAAAATATGAATAATATTTACCGTATGGAACTAGAAACCCGATAATAAGCCCATCTTTTTGGATCGTATCGTCTTTTTCGATGAGCTTAACATTTCTTTTTTCATTCGTAAAAATATCTTTTACTTCTATTTCTCGTTCATTTATTATTCTTGTTACTTCACATAAAGATGGAAATGTATTTTTCCAATCTGTTAATTGAGTTAAAGAAGACATTCTAATTGATTTCTCATTCTTCTTCTGAGTAATAAACTGATCGATGATCGTTTGCCCATCATCAATTGTAAAGGAGAATACACCCCACACTGTAAGCAGAAATGTAATGAGTTCTTCTTCATCTCCATCTAAAAATTGATCACTTATAATATCTTCGGTTATTTCCGAAAGTTCCTCACCATAATGATTCATAGCAAATTCTAATAATTCATATTGAAACTGGTTAAGTTCACCGTCACGAATACTGTCCAATGAAACGACGTTTTTCTTCATACAGCATTTTTTATATTTTTCCCCGCTCCCGCAAAAGCAAGGCCCGTTCCTACTAATGCCCATCATTTCACCACTTTCAAGTTATCTATTGTTAGTCTAACGTATTTTGTTGTAGCATTAAAGTAGAATTAGCAGTAATATGTTTTAATTTGTCGAAACAGATAAGAAATGTGAAGAAATTGATATTTTACGTTTATATCATTATAATCTTTAGGTATATCAAAATTGATCACTCCTGCGAACATTGGAAAGTATACGAGAGAAAAGTTATAATAGATAAAGCAATTCAATTGGAAAGGTGATTAAATGTCAATTTCAAGAAATGAACCTTGCCCGTGCGGTAGTGGGAAAAAATACAAGAAATGCTGTTTACAGAAAGAAAATATTATTCAACTGGATCATGTAAAAGAAGAAAAATTTCTGCAGCAGAAACATAATCTTGTTATAAAATTAAATGATTTTTTAGAAAAAAAACTTTCTTTAAATGAAATCTATCATTTGCAATCTGAATTTAAGCAAAGAACAAAACGTCTTCTGCCTAAAAATGTAGAAACTAGTTTTTTTCAATTTTGGCATTATTTCTTCCATCGTTTTGAGAATGGACTGCGTGGAATAGAATGGTTCTATCAGGAGAATGAATCTCGCTTATCTCAAGAGGAAAGAGAGATGGCGAAAACTTGGACGACTCTTACTCCGAGATTACTACAAGCGGTTAAGAAAGAAGAAAAAGAAATCCTTTTTGAAGATATTTTTACGAAAGAGCAATTTCCTGTTCCAAATAACGAGTCAAATGTCCCGTCTTTCACACCGTGGTTTAGTACATTTGCTGTACCTGAACCTTTTCAGGGCAAACATTATTTTAACGGTGTAAGACAATTTAATGGTCCAGCTGCTGTTGATTTCACTTCTAAGAAAATAAAGGAGCTAATGGAGGAGAAAGGTCAAGATCATAAACAGATTCTTGTTGACTATTTCCCTGAAATTTTAGCGCAATTTATTTCTAATGAAGACCTCTTTAAGAAGGAAGACGAAAGGGATGAATTCGAGGAAGTAAGTCATGAGATCTACCAATTTACACTGCATTATAATGTACTGGATCAGCAGGAAGTTATAAACTTTTTCAGCAAGCAGGAAGAATTCGTTATCGATGAGCTGGATGAAAAGGATACACATTTGCAAATTAGCTGGGCCAAGAATTGGAGCCGCTACGTGGACAGCGAAATGGACGGAAGCGTTATTTTTGCTGAAGTGCTTGCTAGCATTTCAATCAAAGATGAGGCTCTTACATTTGTTTCATTTGACGAGAAGCACGTAAGAGAATTTGAATCAAGAATGAAAGATTTAACTTCCATCCTTTCGTTTAAAGATGAAGCAATCGATCTGTTAACACTTCCAATCAATGCACAAGTAAAGAATATGCTTATAAAATTAGACGGGGATAATATTCCTGAATATTTTGCACTTTACGTCCAGCATGACTTATCTTCTGAGCTTGATACATCAATCCCACTTTATAACAATTCTTCATTAAGGGAATTAGTGAGAATTGGACAAAGTGATGATGCACAAACATGGCTGAAACAAACTGAATACAATATGTACCTGCAAGTATTAAACCGATACGAAAAAGTTGAAGTCACAGCTGATTTTAATTCTGTACGGAAAGAGCTCGGTCTTCCACTCTCACCATTTGTAACCGGTGGGGAAAATAGACAGTCTTCTATTATACCAATTGAAAGACCAGATAAACCGGTAGTTTTAGCCGAAGAGGATATTAGTGATTATGAAGAGCTCGGATTATCGGCAGAAACAATGAAACAATTTTATGCAACTGATCTCGTAAATTTCTATGAGGAAAAAACAAATGGTAAAGCTGAAAATACAGTTAGAAAATATAGAAATAGTTTAATGGATTTAAGCATTATCCTTAAACAAAAATCTTTATTAAGCTGGGATGAGCTGGATGAATCATTCTGGAAACAGCTTTTTGCAGAAGATTTCCCTGGATTATATGAATCAGCAATAAGTAAAACCCATCAAAATGAGTTTTTAAGCACGATGAATGCACTGGCAAAATGGATTGACGGCAAATATGATACGAATTGTGCCTCTTATATTAAGAAAGCAAGAGAACTCGTTTTACGTTAATTTAATGCCTCAGGTGCTGGATCGAATATATTTTATAATAAAAAACTCCTTTTGCAGATATTTTTATATACCTGTAAAAGGAGTTTTCCTTTTGTGAAAATTAACTAGGACGATTTATACTGTATATACTTTTTTAATTTCAAGAACAATCTCTTCTAACATTTCTTCTGTTGTTATATCGTTTGTTTGTTCGCCTTTTTGGTAGGCCTGCAATAAAATTTGCAGAAGTTCTGCTTCTTTTAAGTCTTTCATTCTACAAATTCCCTTTCTCAGATTTACATAATTATACTCTCCAGCCATTCTTATAACAAGACGGAAAAGAATAATAATATTCTATCCTTTCATCTATCCCCTTTTTTATGAGCTGCCAAACCTTTTTGAACATTCTCTTATCATGTATAATAAGAGAATTGATGTATTTTTGAAAGGAGGCAGTTAATCATGCTCGATTCAGAACTTAGAAAAGAACAAGTGCTTGGAGCTGGTGAGCAAATTAAGCGGTTACTTCCAGTAAATGATGAACATAGCTCGAATCTCATTAAAAAAGGCTTGGTTTTATACCGACAAGGTAATGTCTATAATATAAAAACAACTAGTGACTCTATTTCTGCTAAAGTTCAAGATGTCACATCTGTTCAAGTACGATTAAATTTTGAATTTTTCAACCTAAGCTCATGCTCTTGTCCGTCTAATTCTATTTGTAAGCATATTATCGCAACTTTCCTTTATATATATGCAAATGTTGATCGGCTTGCTACCTTCATTGATCATTGGAAAGAAGATAAAGACCAGCAGAATATTCTTACACAGCTAAAAAGAGCCAGCTCCTTGTTAAAGTCCGGGAAAGATTATGATGAAAATTCGCTTTCCAGCTGGATTGCTTTTTTTGATGATGAATACGAAAAGTGGCGTGATAAAGCGGATTCCCTATCACATAACCAGCTAGTACAAAGCTTATATCTTCATTACTATCCTTCCATTAAGTTGAAAGCACCTGCATCACCTGAAATGAAGCAATTTTTCAATATTCAAGCAGCTGTGACAACTTTTATAAAAATGGCGGAATTACTTAATAAGACGAAGCCAGATGATTATATGTTACAACATATTTTTTCTCCATACCTTTTGCAGCTTGTCGATGAAGTAAGAGCTGCGATAAAAGAAATGAAACGCTATGCATTGCCTTTTGCTCTTGATCCACTTTTGGAAGACAGTATCGGCCGATTTCGGGACTTATTATTTTGCAGTGAATACTATGAGTTTGAACGATTATCATTGTACCGAACACTTTGGCTTGAGCTGCTGAGAAGGGATAAATGGATTGCAAAAGAAAGAGAAGAACTAGCAGCAGATCAGGAGAATTATAAACTCTTCCCTGCTGAATATGATCTGGCACGTATGCATATGGATTTTCTCCAATCAAAGGATGATCATTTATTTAAAAATTTAGCAGCAGCATCTGTATTCGCTTTTCCGTACACATTCGATTGGATAGAAGATCTTATTCATAAAAAGAATATACAACGACTTTCAAAGTGGTTTTCTTTTTCAGTACAAATTATTCCTCAATATATAAATGCCCCTGCTTCCTTTGAAGAAAAGCGTGGGACAATTCATTATTTTATGGGATTAGTTAAACGGTATGTAGAACAAACAAAAAATGAACAATTTTATGAGGATGCATGCCAAGCTGCCCTTCCTTACAGTTTTTCTGAGTACCATGATTTTTTACTTCATAAACAAAAATACCGGAAATGGATTGAAGTTCAAGCATTACTCGGATTTTCCATTGTAGAAATTGATCCATTTTATTTAAGAGAGGCAGAAAAAGCGGAGCCCAAAGCTGTTTTACCTCTATACCATCATGCAGTTGAAGAGGAGATTAAGTATAAGACAAGGCAAAATTATAAAACAGCTGTAAAATATTTAAAAAAATTAAAAACAATTTATCGCAAACTGAAAAAAGAAGAAGTATTTGAGAATTATCTCATGAGAATTTCTGAAGAACATAGAAGGCTCCGTGCTTTTCAGGAAGAATTGAGGAAAGGAAAATTAATTCATGCTTAATACTTTAAATATCACTTTGCACTGCGAGCAAATAGAAGATTTTCATTTTTATTTGTACTGTACAACAGAAAATGAACAACAGGCGCTTGAGGTGCACGAGTTCATACGGTATCTTTTCACTTGGCATGAATCCTCCTACTACGGTACGTCATTAGAAGATATAAGTTATATCGGAATGCCGTCGGTGCGCTTATCACCATGGATGATTGTGGAGCTTCTCGGAAAAGAAACATTTAATTCTCTCGTAAATGTTTCTTTCGATGAACATTCCATGAAACTCAGCAATCAGGCTAAAACAATATACAAGCTTGTTTCCAACCATGAATATATCCCTGATTTTCATACATGGCAGCGGGGTACATTCGGATGGCGGGATAAAAATAACGAGCTCGAGGGTTTTACTGCTGAATGGTTCAGTGCAGCAATAAATGATCTCATTCATCATGATTATCATTTAAAACAAGCATGGGAAAACATTGAAAAATCGTATCCAGTCATTACATCTTTACAGGGTCATTTTCTTGATGAGGATGATTTTCTGGAGAAGATCGGCTGGAATATAGATTCTTCCCCATTCACAATCGGTCTCAGATTAAACGAGCCTGATTTTGATGGTGATGACTGGAAATTAGAATTACTCCTCCGCGACAAGAAAAAAGAAGAGGATTTCATTATTTATCAAGGTGAAGAGGATCTGCCCCGAAATTATAAACTTTATATTTCCAAAATTGAGCGGGAGCAAAAGCGGTTCTCTGAATTAATTCCATGGCTTTCTTTTACAAGCGGAACAACACATGTTTCTGAAAATGATGCTTGGCTCTTTTTAACAGAAGCCAGTGAAACATTAGTAAATATGGGAATCGAAATCTTGCTCCCATCTTGGTGGGATGTTGTAAGAGAATCCCGTCTTATGCTAAAAGCTAAAGTAGCACCAACAGCAAGAGGACAGTCATTTGTCGGTATGAATTCACTCATTGATTTCAACTGGCGCTTTTCAACGAATGGAGTGGAAATGAGTGAAGAGGAATTTTTAGAACTCGTCTCCAAACAGCGCCGCCTCGTGCAGTTTCGCGGGCAATGGATTAAGCTTGATCCTGCTTTTATCAAACAAGTACAGGCAGTATTGAAGAAAGCAGAACGAGAAGGATTGCATATATCTGATATTCTTCAGCAGGAACTGATCACTCCGGAAGCGGATGAAACAGATGAGCTTAATATGCGTGCGTTTGCAAACATTCAAATTGAATTAAATCAGCAAATGAAAGCAATGCTTCGGAAGCTGACGTATACGACGGAACTTCCTTCTCATAACGTACCAGAGAATTTCCAAGGAGAACTCCGCCCGTACCAGCAGCAAGGCTTCGACTGGCTGTTATTTTTACGCAGTGTGCGTTTTGGGGCATGTCTGGCGGATGATATGGGACTTGGGAAGACGATTCAAATGATTTCCTACTTCACATATGTAAAGAAGAATGAATCGCCAGCACATCCAGCATTAATTATTGCACCTACATCCGTACTTGGGAACTGGCAAAAAGAGCTGGAAAAGTTTGCTCCACATCTTAATATTCACTTACATTACGGGCCTAATCGGGCAAAAGGAGAAGATTTTGAAAAGTCTCTTGATAATATTGATGTCATCTTAACTTCCTATGGTTTATCACATACTGATTTTGAAGAGCTCTCCTCTATTACATGGAGCACAGTATGCCTGGATGAAGCACAAAATATTAAGAATGCCCATACAAAGCAGTCAAGGGCCATTCGGAAGCTGACAGGGGAACATCATATCGCTCTTACTGGAACACCGATGGAAAATAGGCTGACGGAGCTGTGGTCCATTTTTGATTTCTTAAATAAAGGATATTTAGGAAGTTTGCACAGCTTCCATAAAAGATTTGTACTGCCGATTGAAAAAGATCGGGATAATGAAAAAATTGATCAGCTGCAGCGCTTGATTAAGCCGTTTTTATTAAGAAGAACGAAAAGAGATGAACAGGTTGCTTTAAATTTACCTGAAAAGCAAGAGCAAAAGGAATATATCCCGCTCTCTGTCGAACAAGCATCTCTATATGAACAGCTTGTAAAAGATACTTTTGAAGAAGTTGCATCATTAGCAGGAATGCAGCGAAAAGCGCTCATTTTAAAAATGCTCGGAAAATTAAAGCAAATATGCAATCATCCTGCATTATATTTGAAAGAACATGAACCTAAAAAAGTAATAACAAGATCACAAAAAATAGAAAAACTACTCGAATTAACATCTCATATCGATGAGCAGAAAGAAAGCTGCCTCATTTTCACACAATATATCGGAATGGGAGAAATGATAAAAGGGCTGCTAGAAAAGGAATTTGGAAAAAAAGTATTATTTCTAAATGGAAGTGTTCCAAAAGCTGAGCGGGATAAAATGGTGGAATCATTTCAGAATAGGGAATTTCCGTTTTTAATTTTATCATTAAAAGCTGGTGGAACAGGGCTTAATTTAACAGCAGCTAACCACGTTATCCACTATGACCGCTGGTGGAATCCTGCTGTTGAAAACCAGGCAACGGACCGTGCTTACCGAATCGGCCAAGAGCGGTTCGTACACGTACACAAGCTTATTACGATAGGAACAATTGAAGAGAAAATTGATGAAATGCTGGATAAAAAACAAACATTAAACGATGAAATTATTCAAAGTGAAAATTGGATAACAGAGCTTTCCTCGGAAGAGCTTGAAGAGCTTTTCACACTTTCAATAGGCTAAGACTAGGAGGTTTCCATAGTGAAGAAAGGAAAAGATACACCCGAAAAAAAAGCACCTGAATGGGAAAAACTGATCAAACTGCTCGATAAGAAAATATCATCTTGATTATCCAAAAAACGCTAACTCAAAAAGAGAATTTCTCCTTTTTTTGAGTTAGCATCCAAATGAGGAGGATAGAGGTATACCCTTGATTCTTTCTAATGAAGGATATTAAGATAAAGTGAACTTCCATCAGTGGGAGTTTTTTCTCCTCCCCCACTAATAGTTAACTGAGGACCGCACGATACAGACAGTTGATCTCCTAACTAGCTTCCTCACATTCCCATAGCTTTGAGCAGAGGTCCTACTGCCCACTAAGATCGGAATCAATTTAAGCATCCTGTTCCATAAGTTCTCGAGGTTTCCCACCCATAAAGCGCACTGAGTCAGCAACAACTTCTGTGACATACACGCGTTGGCCTTCCGCATTATCATAATTACGGGTTTGAATCCTGCCGGTAATCCCAACAATAGAACCTTTTCTACAATAATTTGCTGTATTTTCAGCAGTTCGATGCCAAATAGTACAATTCACAAAATCTGTATCAATGATCCCTGCTGCATTTTTAAATTGTCTATTAACCGCTAATGTAATGTTAGCTACCGGGGCTCCGTTTGCTGTATACCTTACTTCCGGATCTTTAGTAAGCCTGCCAACAAGTGTCACTTGATTAATCATTTATTCTCCTTTCTCCTTTAAATAACTGAGGGATGAATCTCACCTCTTATACAGGCACATTGTAAGCCATTCATGTAAAAATAGAAAATTGTCAAAATCTGATTTTGATAGGGATTTTCTATTTAAAAATGTGTCTTTCAAAGTGAAACAGAAGGTTTTTCCACGAATATCTATTTATTACTTATATAATTTCCTATTTTGTTAATAATCGATCAAAATTATAAAATATGGCATGCTATGTTATAATAATGACAACTAAATATTTAAGAATAGTGAGGAGGCAAAGATGAAAACCTTCAAACTTGTCGGTTTAAAAATAGAACGTAATGAAGGAAAGAAAAGAATTGAGGAAGTAACTTTAGTCGATGGACTCGTCATTAATAAGGATGACGGGGAAAATTCCTGGTTAATTGAAGCTCTCATTCCTAGCAGCTATCAGTCCTTTTTTGAAAACTATGTTCAATCTGAGCAAGAAACTCGCCTATTCATTACTATATCTAAAAAAAGCAACTCGCCTGCACCGGTTATTGTAAGAGTAAAATCTATCACTGAGCTGGATAAAAATATTTCAATATTATTAGAAGGACGTATGCTGTCGAGACGGTTCACTCATGATCCGCGTGAACTGCTTAGTAATTTAATGTCACAAGGTTTGACTGGCGAAACTCTCCTTCAAGCATTTCGTACCGGTATACACGAAACAAAAAAAGATGAGGCAAGCTCTTAAACAGCGATTCAAAATAAAAGAATAGAGCTGTCCGATAAGTCTTCAACAAATTATATTAACTTTAGGAGAATGTGTAAAAAGATTGTTCTTATCCTTTTTATACATTCTCCTTTTTTCTTTTAGAATGTCAGAAAAATTTCTTCCGGTCCCTTTCTTCTTTCAAAATTTCCACTACTTCACGAAACCGCTAATAGGAGCAGTCCTATTACAAAAAAAGAGTAATTGCAGGGGATCCCGCAATTACTCACCTAGTGCAAACATAATTTCTGTTTCACAAGCAATTTCACCATCAACAGTGGCAACTGCTTTTCCTTTTCCGAGTGATCCTCTTAACCGAATGATTTCAACTTCTAATCTCAGCTGGTCACCTGGTTTTACTTGTCTCTTAAAGCGACAATTATCAATTCCGGCAAAAAAAGCAAGCCTTCCTTTATTTTCTTCTTTCTTCAAAATAGCAACAGCACCAACTTGTGCAAGTGCTTCAACAATCAGCACACCAGGCATTACCGGGTAATCCGGGAAATGTCCATTGAAAAATTCTTCATTTGCCGATACATTTTTTATACCGACTGCGCGCTTTCCTTCTTCAATTTCTAACACTTTATCAACTAGTAAAAATGGATAACGATGTGGAATAATTTCTTTAATTTGTTGGATATCGTACATTTTCATTCTCCTTTATCCTGGTTAAATTAACTATGTATCAATACGACAAAAGGAAGGCTTTCACCTTCCCTTGTTAAAAAGTATATTATTCTTCACTTTCTTTTTCAACTAAATCAATAATATGCTGCCATGTTGAACTTTTTAGCGCATCTATCATATCTCCATCACCGATTACTCCATAACCGATTAAAATACCAAAGATTGTACTAAGCATCATAAAAAAAAGCAGAAGGACAATCCGAAGCCAAATAGGGATTAAGCGGATACGGCTTCTGATTAAAAATTTTATCTCACTTAATTGGCTTTTTTCCCGAGAGGATTTCTTCTCCTTTTCAGCCTCTTTACTAGCAGACAGCTTTCCCTTTTCGTTAGCGGACAATGTTCTAAGCTCCTTTATTATGACCTTACTCCATTAATCAGCCCAAGCATTTGATCTCCCATCGTAATCGATTTTGCATTCATCTGGTATGAACGCTGTGAGAGCATCAATTCTGTCATTTCTTTTGATAAATCTACATTGGACATTTCTAATGAACCTTGCTGTAAACCAATTAATTGGCGGTTGTCACCATCTAAATACGTTAATACATCATTTATATTTGCATTTCCTGCATTAATGGAGTACAAATTTCCACCTGCCTGTTCTAATGCAGAAGGCTTGTCAACACGGACAATTCCTAAGTTTGCAATTTGCGGCAGTTCGTTTCCATCTTTCGGTGATGCTGTAATCGTTCCATTTTGAGAAATAGATAAATCACTGAATGTATCATCAAAAATAATCGGATTCTGATTTTCATCAAGTACCTGATGTCCTTCACTCGTAACGAGTGTCAACAGACCGTTTTCATTAGGCGATAAATAAAGGGAGCCATTTCTTGTATAACGAATTTCACCATCAGCATTAACTTGAAGGAATTGACCGGGATTCGTAAATGCAACATCAAGCTTTCGCCCTGTTTGTTTAAGTGAACCTTGTGTAAATACAGTCGATGTTGTTAATCTCGCGCCTGTCCCTTGTCTTATACCAAAATCTGTTAAACGTCCGATTTCCTTCGTGCGGTCAGGCTGGTTATTGAATTGCTGACGAAGAAGCTCATTGAAATTTGTTTCCGTCCGTTTATATCCCTGTGTATCTATATTAGAAAGATTATGCCCGATAACATCGAGCTGTCTTTGCAATTGTGTCATCGTATTAGTCGATGTAATCATTGAGCGAAGCAATGTGTATTCCCCCTACTATCTTAATCTTCCGATTTCATTCACTGCTTTTTCCATGCTTTTATCATATGCCTGCAGCACTTTTTGATTCGCTTCAAAAGCACGATAAGCGGTCATCATATCTGTGTAGTTTCTTGCAACATCCACATTGGAACGTTCTAAAAACTGTTGTTTAAGACTATATTGTATTTGTCCGTTTCCAATGGCTGAAGGCAAGGCATTATTATCAGCAGTACGATATAATCCATTTCCCTCTTTCACTAAATTTCTTATATCTCCTTCAAAACGGACATCGATTTGGGCAACCCTTTGACCATTTTCTGTAATAACACCTTCCGGCGAAATTTGATATTCATTGCCTTGTATTTGAATTTGTCTGCCTTCAGTAGATAATACTGGACGGCCATTTGATGTAAGAACCCCACTTG
The DNA here is from genome assembly GCF_001591625.1 of Metabacillus fastidiosus NBRC 101226. Lineage (GTDB taxonomy): Bacteria > Bacillota > Bacilli > Bacillales > Bacillaceae > Metabacillus > Metabacillus fastidiosus. Next base: position 552 of record NZ_BCVG01000090.1, on the reverse strand, counting down.
AATCAACAGTAAAATGCCCGTCTCTCGTATAACGTATTGCACCATCTTCCATCTGCACTGGAAAAAGAAGCAAACCTTTTAAATTTGTTTCACCATTAACTGGTACGACTTCCTCTACAAGCGCTACATCGCTTAGTAAGCCAGTTTCTTTTATATCGCCTTGTGTGAACTGTGGAATCAGTTCTTGTAAATACGCACCTGTATTTAAAGAACCTATCGTTGTACTCGTTCCAAACGCCGCACCATTCTTGATTGGTGTCTTACTGTCTTCAAGACGATTCAAAAGCATTTCCGGAAAAGCCCGAACAGCTGACTGATCTGATTTATAGCCGTTAGTATTCGCATTTGCAATATTATTTGAAAGCATTTCTACTCTTTTTTGCTGTGATAACATTCCTGCAGTTGCAGTATATAAACCTCTTAGCATGTATTCACCTCATTTAGGATAAAAGCCGAACCAATTTACCTCAAGCCTTAACGAGCAGTAAGACTCCGACTTCAAAGTTCTGGGAGTTCAAAGAAGTTAAGTCGGAGATTAACTGCTCGTAAAGG
>NZ_BCVG01000089.1 GCF_001591625.1 Metabacillus fastidiosus NBRC 101226 | reverse complement strand
CACTACCTCGAATTGCTAGAACTTTGAAGGGGGAGTTTTACTGCCCGTTAAGGCTGGGATAAAAGTTGCAAATAAACAGTACTTTTGAAATAAAAGAAGCAGTCCCATTTTAGAAATTGAAGAAACATTCTCATGTTTTTCTCCTTAAGCTCATACATTGTTGTAAAAGCTGTTTCATTTAGGGGGAAAAATAGATGAATGAAGCATATTATAAAGAACTTGAATATGCAATTGAGGAAATAACTGAAATTGCAGAAGGCTTCGGTTTAGACTTTTATCCGATGCGCTATGAAATATGTCCGGCTGATATTATTTATACATTTGGTGCTTATGGGATGCCGACCCGATTTTCACATTGGAGTTTTGGGAAACAATTTCATCGAATGAAGCTTCAGTATGATTTAGGACTTAGTAAGATTTATGAACTTGTTATTAATTCAGACCCTTGTTACGCATTTTTACTTGATACGAATTCATTAATTCAAAATAAACTAATTGTCGCGCACGTTCTTGCACATTGTGATTTCTTTAAAAATAATTGCCGCTTCAGCAATACGAAACGTGAAATGGTAGAAAGTATGGCGGCAACTGCCGAGCGTGTGAAAAATTACGAAATTGAATACGGCAGGGCGGAAGTAGAGACATTTTTGGATGCTGTTCTTTCAATTCAAGAGCATATCGATCCGTCACTTGTCCGGCCAAAATTAGCATGGGATATTGATGATTTAGAGGAAGAGGATGAAGTAAAGCCACTTTCGCCTTATGACGATTTATGGAATCTTGATGAAAAAAATAAAAAGATAGAACGGCCAAAACGGAGAAAGAAAAAATTCCCTCCATCACCAGAAAAGGATATTCTTCTATTTATTCAAGAACATAGCCGTGAATTAGATGATTGGCAGCGTGATATTTTAACGATGATGAGAGAAGAAATGCTTTATTTCTGGCCTCAGCTTGAAACGAAAATTATGAATGAAGGCTGGGCTTCGTATTGGCATCAAAGAATCATCCGTGAAATGGATTTAACGTCAGGCGATGCGATTGAGTTTGCAAAGTTAAATGCAGGAGTCGTACAACCATCAAAGACGAGTATTAACCCATATTATCTTGGCTTGAAAATTTTTGAAGATATTGAGGAACGGTATAATAACCCGACAGAGGAAATGAAGAGACGAGGCGTAAAAGCTAATTCAGGCCGGGAAAAGATGTTTGAAGTTCGGGAAGTAGAATCAGATATATCTTTTATCCGCAACTATTTAACAAAAGATCTTATCATGAGGGAGGATATGTACCTTTTCCAAAAACAGGGCCGTGATTATAAAGTTATTGATAAAGAGTGGGAAAATGTGAGAGATCAATTAATAAATATGAGAGTAAACGGGGGCTTCCCATATATTACTGTCACTGATGGAGATTATATGAAGAACGGGGAATTATATTTAAAACACTGGTATGAAGGGATTGAGCTTGATCTTAAATATTTAGAAAAAGTACTTCCATATGTTTATCAACTCTGGGGTCGTCCAGTTAATATGGAAAGTATGTTAGAAGGAAAGGCAGTTCTATTTTCATATGATGGAAAAACTGTACACAGGAAATATTTATAAGGAACGTAGAAGCATCGGTTTACGTCCGATGCTTTTTGTTATTAAATAAAATGCTAAATAGACTATTTTAGTGAATATGAAATTCGATTCCTTAATATTAAAAAATAAAATGTTATTGACAATGAAAAGGATATGTTTTAATATTATCTCATATTCAAGATATTTTAAATAAAGATTTTTCATTTGGATGATTTTAGTTTGACTTATAGTCATGGGGAGGTGGTTAAATGGCTGGCAAATGCACAAACGAGCCATACTTAATGCTTATGCAAACATCCAGAGTAATTCAGGAACGAATAAGGGATGACATGACTAAAAATAATTTAAGTATTACTGAATTTTCGGTTTTAGAGGTGCTTTTTCATAAAGGAACTCAAACAATACAGCAAATTGGAAAAAGCATATTAATTTCAAGCGGTTCAATGACATATGTTATTGATAAATTAGAACATAAAGGTTTATTAAAAAGAACTGCATGTCCTACAGACCGCCGGGTTATACATGTAATATTAACTGATGCTGGACTTGAATTAATGAAGAAAATTATGCCGAAACATGAAGAGTTTATTGATTACATTTTTGATTCATTAAATACTAGTGAGGCAGAAGCTTTAGTATTACTTTTGAAGAAAATAATTGGAAGAATAGAGAAATAACTTTTTATTGCTTATTTATCTCAATTTCAAGATAATTTGATTGAAATGAATGACAGCTAATATTAAATATATGAATCTAAACGAGCGTTGCTTGTAGCTGATATTTATATATTTTTTATATAATATCTCGAAATAAAGATTCTTTAAATAGAGGAGATTTGTGTGATGACAGATTTTATACAATTAGTAAAAGAAAGACGGTCTGCAAGTAATTTTCTTCCAGGTCAAACTATTAAAAAAGAGGAACTAAATGAAATATTTGAGCTGGTGAAACTTAGTCCATCCGCTTTTAATCTACAGCATACAAATTATATAACAATTATAGACCCGTCTATAAAAGAGAAATTAAGAAAGGCTGCAGATGGACAATATAAAATATCAAGTGCTTCAGCAGTTATACTCGTACTAGGGGATAAAAAGGCATTCCATCAAGCTTCAGAAATTTATGAAGGATTGAAGATGTTAGGAATTATAAATAAACAAGAGTACGATCATATGGTTAATGATACTGTTTCATTCTATGAATCGAGAGGTCAGGAGTTTCAAAGAGATGAAGCGATAAGGAATGCTTCATTATCAGCGATGATGTTTATGATGGCTGCAAAGGAAAAAGGCTGGGATACGTGTCCCATGATTGGTTTTGATGCTGAAGAGGTTAAACATATTTTAAATATAAGTGATCAATACGAGGCAGTTATGATGATTGCAATAGGGAAAGAGAAAGTGGAAAGCAGACAGCCGCGCGGATATCGCAAGCCTGTTATGGAATTTGTCACTTACATGTAGTATCAAAATCTTTATCAAAATTTATAAGTGGGAGTGAAATTGAATGTCTAAAGAAACAATGGGAATTCATCATATTACCGCAATTGTAAGCCATCCACAAGAAAATGTAGATTTTTATGCTGGAGTTTTAGGGCTGCGTTTAGTGAAACAGACGGTCAATTTTGATGATCCAGGTACTTATCATCTTTATTTTGGTAATGAAGGTGGGAAACCGGGAACAATTATTACATTCTTTCCGTGGGCAGGGGCTCGCCAAGGAATTATTGGAGATGGTCAGGTAGGCGTTACTTCATATGCTGTTCCAAAAGGTGCTATGGAATTTTGGGAAAAAAGACTGGGAAAATTCAATATAACTTTTTCTAAAATGGAGCGTTTTGGAGAGTACTATTTACAATTTGACGATCCGCATGGACTCCATTTGGAGATTGTCGAAAGAGAAGAAGGAGAAATAAATACTTGGAGCTTTGGAGAGGTAACACCTGAAGTTGCGATTAAAGGTTTTGGTGGGGCTACTTTATTATCAGCTCAGCCTAAAAAAACAGCTGAATTGTTAGAAAAAGTAATGGGACTTGAACTTATTGGAAAAGAAGGTGACTTTATCCGTTATCGTTCTTCAGCAGACATTGGTAATATAATCGATCTAAAATTAACTCCAGTGGGACGCGGACAAATGGGGGTGGGAACAGTACACCATATTGCATGGCGAGCTATTGATGACAAAGACCAATTGGATTGGAAAGAGTATGTTACAGAGAATGGATATGGCGTCACTCCTGTTCAGGATAGAAACTATTTTAATGCTATTTACTTTAGAGAACATGGAGGCATATTATTCGAAATTGCAACTGATCCACCAGGATTTTCTCACGATGAATCTCAGGAAACAATGGGAGAGAAATTGATGTTGCCTGAACAATATGAACCTCAGAGAAATAAGCTTGAGCAAGTTTTGCTTCCATTTGAGGTTCGGGAATTAGATTAATGGAATGAAAGGAGTGATATCTTGCTTTCGATTGATCCAATAAAAAATACGGAAAGAGAAAATTATAAGTTTTTAATAGGCAGTATCATACCTAGACCGATTGCTTTTGTCACAACACTTTCAAAAGGCGGCGTTTTAAATGGAGCACCATTTAGCTATTTTAATATCGTCTCATCGAATCCGCCGATGATTTCATTATCTATTCAACGAACAGGTGGCAGACAAAAGGATACAGCAAGAAACATTATTGAGTCAAAAGAATTTGTCATCCATGTTGTTGATGAACAAAATGTTGAAAAAATAAATAAAACAGCTGCAAACCTTTCTTCTGATCAAAGTGAGATTGAGTTAGCTGACTTAACTCCAGTAGAAAGTTCAAAAATCTCCGTACCAGGTATAAAAGAAGCAAAAATTCGTATGGAATGTACCTTAGAACGTTCTTTAGAATTGGGAGGCATGGATTCAGCTGGATGTGATCTTATTATAGGGAAAGTTGTTCAATTTCATATTGAAAATGATCTTTATAAAGATGGAAGAATAGATCCCGATGGTTTAGCTGCTGTAAGCCGATTAGCAGGTACTAATTATGCAAAAATTGGTGAGGTTTTTTCTATAGAAAGACCTAAATAATCTTGCAATAGTCGAGTTGCGAAATGGAGGGATGAAAATTGCAAAAAACAGCAGGTATCCATCATATAACAGCAATGGTTAACGATGCCCAAAGAAATATTGATTTTTATACGGGTGTACTTGGGTTAAGACTTGTTAAAAAGACAGTCAATTTCGATCGGCCAGAAGTGTATCATCTCTATTTTGGTAATGAAGGTGGTCAACCTGGAACTGTTATTACATTTTTTCCATGGGAGAAACAGCTAAAGGGTCGAATTGGAACAGGACAAGTCGGAGTTATTAGCTTCATTATTCCGGTGGGATCAATTAAATTTTGGGAACAACGTTTTCAAAAATTCAGCATTGAATTTAGTTCATCTGAACGTTTCGGTGAACGATATTTGAAATTTGATGATCCTGACGGACTCCAACTTGAACTTATAGAACGAAACGAAGGACCAATAAATACTTGGAACTTTAGTGGAATTCAAGGAGAAAATGCGATTAAAGGTTTTGGAGGGGCTACTTTAATTTCAGTACAACCTCATAAAACTGCGAATGTTCTAGAAAATATTTTAGGACTCGAAAATATTGGTCAGGACGAAGGATTTCTCAGATTTAGATCTGAAGGGAATCTTGGAAATATAATTGATATTAAGCTAACTCCTTCAGTTCGTGGGCTAATGGGAGCTGGAACTGTTCACCATATAGCATGGAGAGCAAAGGATGAACAAGATCTTCTAAGATGGAGGTCACTTCTTCAAGAAAAAGAATACTATCCGACTGAAATTCGTGACCGAAACTACTTCGAAGCAGTGTATTTCCATGAAGAAGGAGGTATACTTTTCGAAATTGCGACTGATCCACCAGGATTTTCAGTTGATGAACCTGTTACTGAACTCGGGAATAAACTCATGTTACCATCTTGGTTAGAGTCAAAGCGAAAAGAATTAGAAGAAACCTTACCAACTGTTGAGGTTCGTATTCTGGAGGAGGATAAATGATGAAACATATTTTTAATAAAGGAAAAGATACTACGAAACCAACATTACTATTACTTCATGGTACTGGTGGAAATGAGTTAGACTTGTTACCTCTTGCTGGAAGAATTGATGACACGGCTTCAGTATTAAGTGTTCGTGGAAATGTATTAGAGAATGGAATGCCTAGGTTCTTCCGAAGATTAGCTGAGGGAGTCTTTGATGAAGAAGACCTTATTTTCCGTACGAAAGAATTAAACGAGTTTCTAAATGAGGCAGCAGAAAAGTATAATTTTGACCGGGATAATATTATGGCTATTGGCTACTCAAATGGAGCTAATATTGCGGCAAGTTTGTTATTTCACTATGAAGATGCATTAAGAGGAGCGATTCTTCATCATCCAATGGTACCACGAAGAGGAATTGAACTTCCTGACTTATCGGGGAAATCATTGTTCATTGCAGCAGGAACAAACGATCCAATGTGTCCGCCAGAAGAAGCTGATGAACTGCAATCATTATTAGAGAAAGCAAAGGCAGATGTAAAGCTTCATTGGGAAAATAAAGGGCATCGCTTGACAGCGGAAGAAGTGGAAGCTGCCGCACAGTGGTATCGTAGTTTGTAATAAATTATTATAATAAAATTTTTTTAGAGGGTTAGGCTGAGTATGTTTAAAAATGAATTAGGAGCATTTATTTTACGTATAGCATTAGGAGCATTATTCTTTGTTCATGGTTTAGTGAAATTTCAAGATGGAATTGAAAATACTGTCGGATGGTTTGCAAGTATTGGATTACCAGGTTTCATGGCATATGGTGTGGCACTTACAGAATTAATCGGGGGAATTGCATTAATCATTGGGCTGGCAACTCGACTTGTATCTGCTTTATATACCATTATTATGATTGGGGCAATAGTAAAAGTAAAACTATCTCTTGGGTTATTAGGCAATGGCCAAATGGCAGGGTATGAGTTAGATTTAGCATTTTTAGCTATAGCAATTTATCTTTTTATCAATGGAAGTAAGTTATTATCGGTAAGTCAATTAATTTTTAAAAAGGATTCAAGTGAGTTAACAAAGTCTGTTCAGCAATGAATATATTTTTCAAACAAAAGAGATAATAGGTGGTGTTTAATAATGGGTTTCTTATCAAAATTATTTGGGAATTCATCAATAAAGGAGGAAGAAAAAATGACGAATGTAAAATTAGCAGTGATTTTTTATAGTATGGGTGGAACAAATTATCAATTAGCACAATGGGCTGAAGAAGGAGCAAAAGAAGCTGGGGCAGAAGTTAGAGTATTAAAGGTTCAAGAATTAGCACCAGAATCAACGATTGAGAGAAACGAAGCATGGAAAGCAACTGTTGAAGCAACGAAAGATGTTCCGATTGCGACAGGAGACGATATTGAATGGGCGGACGCAATAATTTTTAGTGTCCCGACTCGCTTTGGTAATATGCCATCACAAATGAAGCAATTCCTTGATATTCAAGGTGGACTATGGGCTACTGGTAAAACAGTGAATAAAGTTGTAAGTGCAATGACTTCTGCACAAAATCCGCATGGAGGCCAGGAAGCTACTCTTTTATCATTATATACTTCAATGATGCATTGGGGTGCGATTATCGCAGCACCTGGTTATACGGATCCAGTTACATTTGGAGCTGGAGGAAATCCGTATGGAACAAGTGTAACTGTAAGCCAAGATGGGAAAATGGTGGATGACGTTCAAGCAGCGGTTAAACATCAGGCTAAACGTACTGTTACAGTTGCAGAGTGGGTAAAAAGAGGAAACCAATAATGAAAAAAGGGCTGATCAAGTATTGTTGATCAGCCCTTTTTTCAAAGAACTGTAAAGTCATTTTAATAAAAATAAAAGCATCGGCTCTTTATAAGCCGGTGCTTTTTAACGTTAAATGAAAATTTCTAAAATGATTCCGCCGATTGCTCCAGTTAATACGATTAACCATGGTGGAAGCTTCCAAAAAACTAACATGCTGAATAAGACAGCTGCGAAAGCAAAATCAATTGGTGTTAAAATAGAGCTCGTCCAAATCGGGTTGTAAAAAGCGGAAATAAGTATTCCGACCACTGCTGCATTCACACCCATTAACGCGCCTTTAATTTTATTATTTTTTCTCAGAGTATCCCAAAATGGCAATGTTCCAAAAATAAGAAGAAATGCTGGAAGAAAGACTGCTGCTGTTGCAATTAGCCCACCTTGCCATCCACTCATTACAGTTCCAAGATATGCTGCGAATGTAAATAAAGGGCCTGGTACTGCTTGCGTTGCACCATAACCTGCTAAAAATGCTTCTTTACTTAGTAATCCTGTTGGAACAAATTCTCTTTCAAGCAGAGGAAGGACGACATGTCCGCCGCCGAACACGAGTGAGCCTGCCCGGTAAAAGCTGTCAAACATGGCAATCCAGCCAAAGGAAGTTATTTCTCTTAATATAGGAAGAAAGATTAATAGTCCGAAAAATAAAATTAAACAGAAAGAAGCAAATGTTTTAGAAATTGGAAAGGAAGATTTTTTAATTTTCTCTTCGTTATGTTCTTTATAAATAAGAAATCCGATAATTCCTGCAAGAAGGATGACTGCAACTTGTGTATAAGCGGTCTGCCATAATAATGTACCGATTAATGCAAATAATGCGATTGTTTTCCGTGGATTATCAGGTGTAAGTTTCTCTGCCATACCGATAATTGCATGTGCAACAATTGCTACTGCTACAAGCTTTAAACCATGAATCCAGCTTGCATCGGTTATATTTAATCCTTGCAAAATAAGCGCAAATATTATTAGCGCAATAACAGACGGCAGTGTAAATCCGATAAATGCTAAAATTCCACCTAAAACTCCTGCCCGCATGACACCAATTCCAATTCCTATCTGACTGCTTGCAGGACCGGGGAGGAATTGACATAATGCAACTAAATCAGCATAGCTTCGTTCATCCATCCATTTCCGTCTTCGAATATATTCTTCATGAAAATATCCTAAATGGGCGATTGGGCCACCGAATGAAGTAAGGCCTAATTTAGTTGATACGAGGAGAATCTCCAGTAAAGATTCAATATTAACTTTTTTGTCCATTTAATACTCCTTTTAAAATAGATGTTATTGAATAAAGTTTAACATGGAATTTTAAAAGGTTTTTAAGTATTTAAAAAGTTCATAAATAATTTACATAGCTTCAGTGATTACATGAAAATTTTGAAATAATAACATATAATGAACCCCCCCATATGTATATTAATTCGTCCACATTTGAAGGTTAAAGTATATTAGTCCTCTCTAACTGTATTTTAATCCGATCATATTTGTTAGAGAGGAAGGAATTTATTTCTCTTGTTTTCTAAATATGGCAGCCTAATGAAAAACCATCGATAGATGAAATTTTCCCCCTCCACCAAATTGGGCAGTTTTGATGAAGTATTTGCCCTGCTGCTGTATGGAATACTGCATCTTTCAAATGGATGAAGTTCGGAGAAAATTCCTCATCCTCACTATCCTCTTTTTCCTTTATATATTCTTCTTTCAACTTTTCAAATTGGTTTGTTAAAATTCTTTGCAACGTCGGATCTTTGATATGCTGGATGGATTGCAAGGCACCGTCAAAATATGTTATTGGATTAATAATAATGCCGGAAATATGGGTGCCGCTAACTGTTAATGTAACTTCAATTTCAATTCCAAGCTCATCTTCATTTATTAAAGATAAAAGCTTGATTAATACTCCGTCATCTATTTGTTGTATTTCTTTCATGGATAGCTTCTCCTCTAATAAATTTTATTCTTATTACTTACTATTATCATTCCCGATTGCACGTTTTTTAAAAAAGAATGATTGAATTTCAAAAAACTTGTTGACAGTGATAATCATTTTCAGTAGAATGAATTTGTTACTTGATAATGATTTTCATTATTTATTACATAAAATATATTAAGAGGTGTAGAAATGAAGAAAGTAGCATTGTTTTTATTAACATGCCTTCTTGTTATCATTGCTGCGGCATGTGGCGCAAATGACAGTTCAAACGGGGCAGAAAAAGGTTCTGAACCGAAAGGTGATAAAAAGGAAGCGGAAGTATTAACAATTAAGCATGAATTAGGAGAAACGAAATTAGAACAAAATCCTAAAAAAGTAGTTGTATTTGATTTTGGTGCACTTGATACATTAGATGCTTTAGGTGTGGAAGTTACTGGTGTTCCTCAAGCGAATATTCCACCATACCTTTCTAAATATGAAGACAAGAAGTATGAAAATGTTGGAAGTTTGAAAGAGCCTGATTTTGAAAAGATTGCTGAAATTGATCCGGACTTAATTTTAATTTCCGGCAGACAGTCTGAATTATATGAAGAATTTACTAAGCTTGCTCCAACTGTTTATGTTGGTGTAGATACTGCGAAGTATATGGAATCATTTAAAACTAATATGGAAGTAATCGGTCAAATTTTTGATAAAGAAGATGTTATTAAAGAAGAATTAGCTAATATTGATAAAGATATCGCAACTGTTAAAGAAAAAGCAGCAGGTGATAAGAAAAGCTTAATCATATTAACAGCTGGCGGTAAAATCAGCGCTTATGGACCAGGTTCAAGATTCGGCGGTATTGTCCATGACGTATTAGGTGTTCCAGCAGTGGAAGAAAAAATTGAAGTATCAACACATGGCCAAAATATTTCTCCAGAATTCATCTCAGAAAAAAATCCGGATTATCTTTTCGTTATTGACCGGGATGCAGCAGTAGGTGAAGGAGAAGGAGCGAAAAAAGTAGTTGAAAATGAGCTTGTAAAAAATACAAACGCATTTAAAAATGAAAAAATTACTTACTTAGATCCAAGCTACTGGTATTTATCTGGCGGCGGACTAGTATCTGTGAAAGAAATGATTAAAGAAGTAAAAGAAGGAATTGAATAAAAGCTTTCGTGATGCTCTCAGTAATCTATACTGGGGGCTTTCCTATTTTTAAAATGTTAAAAATTCGTAAATGTATATATGTTTAAATTGAAATTAGTGTTATTTCATTTATAATCAAATAGTACATTATATTTTTAGCAGAAAAGGAGTTGATATGTTTGAGCAGTTATAGTTCCAATGATCCCGACCCCAAGACCAAGCTGGAGGAAGTCGGTACAATTTTTAATCATATCAACTTTTTAAATGTTGTCCCTTCCTCAATTTAGACATGAGGAGGCAATGAATAATGATCGAATATTTTGTTACAAATGCAGAAATGAAATTGGAAAAGATCGATGGAATTGTCAGAGGATGCTGGATTAATATTGTTTCTCCAACAGAGGAAGAAATTATTCTGATTGGTAAACAACTTAATATCCCGATTGATTTCCTTAAAGATCCCCTCGATGATGAAGAAAGATCAAGAATTGAAAAGGAAGATGATAAAGCATTGATTATCGCCGACTTTCCTTTTATGACACATGATGATGTCGGCTTTCCAATATATGATACAATTCCAATGGGAATGATTATAACGAACGATCATTTTATAACGATTTCCCTTAGAGAAACACCAATTTTAGACGATTTTAAAAACAATCGTATAAGAGGATTTTACACAAATAAGAAAACAAGATTTGCTCTTCAAATTCTTTTCTCCATTTCTTCCTATTATTTAAAATATTTGAAACAAATTAATAAGAAAACAAATGAGATTGAGAGAGAGCTTCATCAGTCAATGAAAAATAAGGAACTGTATTCATTTTTAGCGCTTGAAAAAAGTCTTGTTTATTTTACGACATCGCTAAAGTCGAATAAGGTTGTTTTAGATAAGATGTTAAGACTGAATCATTTGAAGATGTACGAAGAGGATAAAGATTTATTAGATGATGTTATTATTGAAAATACGCAGGCCATTGAAATGGCTGATACGTACAGTTCAATCTTAAGTGGAATGATGGATGCTTTTGCTTCTGTTATTTCTAATAATTTAAACATTGTAATGAAATTTTTAACATCTATTACTCTTATTTTATCTTTCCCAACGATGGTAGCCAGCATTTATGGAATGAATATCGATTTACCATTTCAGAATAGCCCTTATGCATTTTTTATAACAATGGGAATGGCCGTATTTTTATCAAGTTTAACAACAGTTATTTTTTGGAAAAAGAAGTTTTTTTGAACATATTAGAGCCTTGGCATAGTATAACTGCCAAGGCTTTAATTATAATCCATTTACCATAAATAGCATTGTAATAAGACCGAGTATGAAAGCGTATGTGGAAAATCGTTCATTTCCATCTCCATGACTTTCAGGGATTAATTCTTTATAAATAATAAATAACATTGCTCCCGCTGCAAAACTTAAACCATAGGGCACTAGACCGCCAACTTCATTTGCTAAAAAGAACCCGGCAGTACCGGTAACAATTTCGACTGCACCTGTTAAGGTAGCGATTAGTAACGCGGTCCATTTTGAAATATTTTGATTTACGAGGAAAAGGGCGACAAGAAATCCTTCAGGAGCATTTTGCAGTCCGATTGCAAACGCGATTAATCCGCCAAGCTCTGTATTTTCAGCTGCATAGCTTACTCCAACAGATAATCCTTCAGGTAAATTATGCAATGTAATTGCAGCAACGATAAGAAGGGCTTTTTGTTCAATTTTTATCCCATATTTCGTATGTTCAAGGTCAATATGAGGGATATTTTTTTCGAGAAAGTTAAGTACGAATGTTCCGAGTAATAATCCGATTGTCAGAACATATGAATTTGATAAACGTAATGCTTCAGGTATTAAGCTGAAAGTAGATGCTGCCATCATAATTCCGGCTGCATATGCCAGTAAAACATCCCGCCACTTATGTGTAACATCTTTTAAAAAGAGAATCGGAACGGCACCCATTCCAGTTGCCATAGCCGAGAGAGTAATTCCAATCATTGCTTCCTGCATAATTTTAACTCCTTTAATAAATAACTTCTATATATTGTATTGTACACAACAGGTATAAGGACCTAATAATGAAAGTTTTATTTTATTTTATCCTTAAATGAATGAATTGACTATATAATATGGAGGGAAAAATATAGGAAGATATGTGCTATGATATAGTTAGTGAGAAACTATAGGCATATGAAAGAAGAAGGCTGCCTATAAAGAGACAGACTCGGTAATAATTTGGGTTTTAAAGTCTGACCTTTATGAAAGAAGGAAGCCCTGCATAAGAAAATTAAAGATTTAAAACGTATTTTTCAATTGCATAAGCAACACCATGTTCATCATTTGTTAATGTTATAATATCACAAAGTTCTTTAACTTTTGGGTCACCATTTCCCATTGCCACTGATAGTCCCGCTGCCTCCATCATCGGTAAATCATTAAAATTATCACCAATAGCGATTGTATTTTCTAATGGAATGCCGAAATATTTTGCTAATGTTTTTATTCCATTTGATTTATTCCCATTTTTGTCCATGATCTCTATATTTGTTGGTCCAGATGAAGTAAGTGCAACTTCCTCCATTTTTTGAAAAGCAGAAATTAGCTCTTCCTTTGTGCTTTGTATTAAAGTTGGGATAAAAAATTTCTGAACTTTGATATTTTTTAATGATAATAAATCATCAATCTGGTGAAATATTTTAAGTGTATCTGTTTCAATAGGCTCTTCTGTTAGCATTTTATATTCAAATATTGAAACTGTGTCCTTAATTTCTTTATATTGTTGGAAAATTTCAGAAAAACGTTCCGCCCATGCTGCTTCAATAAAGACACCGTAATTTGTGTAGACACGATAAGGGCTTTTAAATTGATCTAATAGTTTTGAAGCGGAAAAAACAGTTTTTTTATCCATAGAAATATTGCTTATTTCCTTCCCGTTAATGATAACGACAGTACCATTACTACCCGCTATTGGACAATCTAAATCAAACTTTGCTGAAAGGGCCGCTATATCTTCAGGAGCACGGCCAGAACAAATTATCACAATATGTCCAGCTTTCTGTGCATGACGGATTGCTTGTATATTTTCTTTAGAAATTTGATAATGTGATGATAATAATGTTCCATCTAAATCGATTGCGATTAATTTCCTCATTGATATCTCCTTTGATGAGTTCTTTTAAATAATATTGTAGCGAGGTTCCAGTCCTTTTATCCAAAGAGCTTCAAATTGAAATTCCTTGGATAAAAAGCTATTTTTCTGCTGGAATTATTCTGAAGTAGCACTTACGAATTCTTCATATTCTTTTCTCTCATTTAAAATAGATAATAAAGTTGTTGTTACTTTTTTATCAGCTAAAATATACAAAATATCACCCTTATGGATAACTGTGTCACCATGAGAAGGAACTAATTTATTGTTCCGAATGATAGCATTAATTAATGCTTGTTCTGGAAAACTTATTTGATCGAGAGGCTTTCCGATTATATGATTATCATTTCCAACTTCGAATTCAATCATTTCTGCATTTGCTTTTCCAATTGAAACAAGTTTCAGCATGTGTGGAGAAGATGCCTTTACTTCACCAGTTAAATGCAATTTCTCAGCAAGAAAGGAAATGGAAGAACCTTGAATAAGAGCTGATGTTAAAACAACGAAAAAGACTATATTGAACATGAGCTGGCTGTTTTCAACACCTGCAATCATTGGAAATGTTGCGAGTACAATTGGAACAGCACCCCGTAAGCCTGCCCAGGATATGAATATTTTATCATTTATCGTAAATTTGAAAAATGATATAGATAAGAATACTGCAATAGGTCTTGCAATAAACATGAGAATAAATGACAGTAAAATGCCTTTCCAAATAATATCCCAACTCATTATTTGAGGAGGGGAAGCTAATAAACCTAAAATAATGAACATAACGATTTGCATCATCCATGCAAGTCCTTCATTAAATCTTATAATGGAATGGCGATATGTTAGTTCCTGATTTCCTATAACGAGTGCTGCTACATAGACAGCAAGGAATCCGCTCGCATTAATTAATGAAGTAAGGCTGTAAGTAAGAATGGCAAGGCTTAGAACAAGTACAGGATATAGACCGCTTGAATCTAAGTTAATTTGATTAATTGATTTAGAGGCGATAAACCCAAAAAGCAGTCCAATTCCTAAACCCAATCCCATTTGCCAGAAAAATGAACCGATTAACATAAGAATATTTGTGTTATCAGAAGTTATTAATTGAATAATGGATATTGTTAGGAAGACAGCCATAGGATCATTTGTCCCTGATTCTGCTTCTAATGTTGAGGATAGTTTATCTTTAATATTTTGCCCGGTCATAACAGAGAATACTGCAGCTGCATCTGTGGAACCAACGATGGCTCCCATTAAAAACGCCTCAAGCCAGTCGATACCAAAGATCAATTTTGCTCCAATCGCAATAATTGAAGTTGTCAAAAGCACACCGATAGTAGCTAAAGTTAAAGAGGGTGCAGCAACTTTTTTTACTGTACTCCATCTTGTTTGCAGACCTCCATCAAATAAAATAATAATCAATGCGATTATCCCGGTTAATTCGGCTAAATGGACATCATCAAAGTGAATAAATCCCAACCCATCGCTACCTATTAACATTCCGATCAGCATGAAAAGCACGAGAGCAGGAATACCGAACCTTAATGAAAGCTTTGTCGTAATGACACCTAAAATAAGAAAAATTCCAAGCAATACAATAAAATAATCAGCGTTAACATGTTCTGTGATAAAAAGCGCCTCCTTATTTTTTTCTTTTACTTTGTGTTAGAAGTTAATTAAAATATTCTTATTTTTGCTTTATACTAAAATTGGACTTTTCAAACATCGTATATTGTAGAAATATAATAAAGAATGAGAATGTCCCAAAAGGGTAAAAAGCAACCCTTTTGGGACATTCTGTTGAAAGGCCCTGTCATGGAAATCCAGTAAAATCAAGGATTTGG
>NZ_BCVG01000088.1 GCF_001591625.1 Metabacillus fastidiosus NBRC 101226 | reverse complement strand
CTGATGGAAGTTTCACTTTATATGTCCTTATGCTCATGAAGCAATAATCCTACTATCCGTTATTCGCCATAAAATTATTGGCAATTTCATGTTTAATTGGTATAATAACCTCATTAAAATAGGTGATGAAGTTCGCCATTAACTGCCGAGAGCTGATGACTCCTTCCAGTACGGATCTGAAATGATTCATGCTGGGAGGAGTCTATTTTTTTGGCGAATTTCAAATACTATGGGAGAAAGGAGAAAGCAATGAACAGAATAAAGCAGTCTCTTATTATTTATGTTATAAAGTGGATAGTTTTAGCCGTGATAGTCGGAGTTTTAGCAGGGTCTGCATCTGCTTTTTTCCTTATTAGTCTGGAGTGGGCTGCAGAGACAAGAGAAGTATATCCATGGTTTTTATTTTTACTTCCTTTTGGGGGAGCATTCATAAGCTTTCTTTATTGGAAATATGGATTAAATGCAGCAAAGGGGAATAATTTGCTTATTGAACAAGTACACGGTGCAAAGGGCAGTATTCCTTTTCGTATGGCACCGCTAGTTTTATTCGGAACGATTGTGACACATTTATTTGGCGGCTCGGCTGGAAGGGAAGGAACAGCCGTGCAAATGGGCGGAGCTTTTTCGGAAGCAGTCGGGAAAATATTTAAATTGGATGAACTGGACCGAAAAATTATTATTATATGCGGTATAAGCAGTGGTTTTGCATCTATATTTGGAACGCCTTTAGCAGGAACGGTTTTCGGTTTGGAAGTGCTCGCCATTGGACTTATCCGTTATGAAGCAATTTTCCCTTCATTTGCTGCCGCATTTATTGGCAATATTGTAACGACAGCTTGGGGAGTACAGCATCATCATTATGAAATTGGACTTATTCCTGAGTTATCTTTTTTTCTTATTGTGAAAATTATTATTGCCGCGATTCTATTCGGATTAACGGCTACCCTTTTTTCAGAGCTGACACATTGGCTGAAAGAAAAATTCACGAAAATTATGCCGAATCCGGTAATCAAAAGTTTTGCCGGGGGACTTATTATTATCGGACTCGTTTATATAATAGGAACGAGGAAATATCTCGGTTTAGGAATTCCGCTTATTGATGAGGCATTTAATGAAGGGGTTTCACCGTTCACATTTATAACGAAGCTATTATTTACTTCGCTTACATTAGGTGCAGGCTATCAGGGCGGGGAAGTGACTCCATTATTTGTTATTGGAGCGACATTAGGTAGTTCCTTAGGTGAGCTTCTGCATATATCGATTCCTTTTCTGGCGGCACTCGGGTTTATCGGAGTTTTTTGCGGGGCAACGAATACACCAATTGCCTGTCTATTAATGGGGATTGAGCTTTTTGGTTCAGAAGCTGGAATGTATCTGTTCTTAGTTTGCCTGATCAGCTATTTATTCTCCGGCCATACCGGCATTTATACATCACAGCAAATAGGGGTTTCAAAAAATAAACTTATCGTTTTACAGGAAAATGAAACATTGCAGTCAATAAAATTAAAACAGAGAAAAAGAAATAATAAATTGTAATTAAATATTCAGGGAACTCCATAAAATTTTCTTCATTTTTTTAAAAATAATAGGTAAAATGATTGAGAGCAAGTTAGAGGTGAATACAATGTACCGTGATTTAATTATTAACCTGGCTTTAATCATTTCATTTTTGTCTATTTTAGGACAAGTTTTTAAACATAAACCAATGTCTTTTTCCATTACAAATAAAATAGTTGGCGGTTTTATTGCCGGTATTCTTGGAATAACATTAATGTCTTTTTCCATACAGATTACAGATTCAGCATTAATGGATTTGCGGACTTTTGCGATTATTATTGCGATGATATATGGCGGATTAACGAGCGCTGTAACAGCGGGAATTATTATTGCGATAGGAAGGATATTTTTATTTGAAATAAGCATAGCTACTTTTATTGCTCTAGGCATTATCATTTTGCTCATAACAGCATGCACATTTATAAAAAAGTCCAGCTCTACTGTATTTAAAAAATTTCTCTATATGAACATTGCTAATATAGTGATCGTTGATTCAGCATTTCTTTATTTAATTGATGATATACACTTATCGTTTCGTATTTTGATTTATTATGGAATTATCTCCATTCTCAGTGGATTTATTATTTATTATCTAGCTAATTATACTGCCCAGTCTAATGAGAATTTCAGAAAATTGAAGGAGCACGCGCAAACGGATTTTCTTACCGGGTTAAATAATGTCCGTCAATTTGATACTGTTTGGAATATTCTTGTTAACGATGCGAAAGAAAAAAAGGAAAATTTATCATTATTACTATTAGATATCGACCATTTTAAAAACATCAATGACACATATGGTCATGGGGCAGGAGATATTGTATTAAAAGAATTGGGAAAGATGTTGAAAAACTCTGTTCGCTCCTCTGATATTGTCTCTCGAAACGGAGGGGAAGAATTTTCATTCATATTGCCCGATTGTCCAAACGATCAGGCTCTAAAAATTGCAGAAAAGATAAGAAGGAAAGTAGAAGAAGCTGATTTTTTCATTTCTAAAACTGAAAAAATCAATATTACAATATCAATTGGGGTTGCTACATTTCCTGGAGTCATTCAAAATCCAAAAGAATTGCTGGAAAAGGCGGATAAATGCTTATATAAAGCAAAACACTCAGGTAGAAACAGAGTCATTTCTTATATTTAAGCATGGAAAAAGGATCGAGTAAGATCCTTTTTCCATGCTTTTTATTTTAAAACGTTGTATAAATGGCTTCACAAGTTTCCACTGTCGGATGATGAAAACAACATTGTCTATAAAAAAAAAATCGTAAAAATCTTATTTCATTAGTATAATTATCTAGCTGAAAAAATAAGTTATTAAACTGTTTAACTATGGAGGAGCGTATGAAATCTTATTTTATTATTAGCCAAATATTATATTTACTTTCTTTGATTCCGTGGGTTGTCATTTGGGGCATGTCATTTATGAGCTTTGACGCCGGTATAGGCATATGGAATACTTCTTTTGTTCTAATTATTACATTATATCCGGTTGCTATTCTCATCTGTTCTATCTTAGCGTGGGTTTTCCGATTGAAGAAAAGGCGATTTGCAGCCATTATTAATCTAGTTCCTTCATTATGGATAATCGCCTTCTTTTGCTTCATGTTTGTGTATAGTTAATACGAAAGATGCCCTGGTTACAGGGTATCTTTTTGTTTTTTGAGTGTAAATTCCTATATACTAGAATAGAAGAGTATAGGAAGGGAGAAAGGAGGGGGAAATGAATATAAAGGATGCAATAAAAAGAAAAATTACCGCCACATTTTTTACGACAGCTATTACTGCGATTGTCTTAGCTTGTGCCTATATGGCAGCTGTTATGAGATCGTCACCCCTTTATCAGCTCGGTGAGGGATTTTCTTCCATGTTTATCCTTTATAGTATATATGTTGGTGCCATCGTCCTTATTTATGGAAATATCATTTCAGCAGGATTAGAATATATACATAAGAAATGGTTTATAAATCATACATGGTTCTACATTTTACTTCACGGTCTGTTCGGTTTAGTAAATGGGGTTATTTTTCCGGAAGCATCATTATTATTAATGCTGAGTGGAATGGCTGCTGCTTTATTGTATGCTTTCATAGACAGATGGATAGACAGCAAGATGGAAGCTCACAAAAAGATAAGAGGATTTTTTATTTTTCCAGTTCTCTTATTTTGCTCACTGTGGCTCTGTTTTCAAATCATCTCTGAAACACTGCCTCCTTTTACAAAAGAAGAAGCGATCGAATTTGCTGCTGATGGAACACCTCAGGATGTGTTTCCTAAAAAAGAGGGGAAATGGGCGGGAGTAATTAACGGCTACAATGTTGAAAGGGAAACATCTGTAAAAGAAATTGGAAAAGAGAAATATATCGTTACCTTTACAGAAAGATGGGCGAAAGGAACAGAGAAAGGTTCTTCACTCTTTTCTTATGAAGTAGACCGGCAGTCTGCCACAGCCTACTCTATGGAGGGAGAGGAACCTCCATACTAAGCTTTAGTTAGGAGGTTGTAATATGATACTCAAAAAACAGTCAGTTAATATCGTATGGCTTTTCTTACTTATACTTGTAATCGCTTCTAATATCACTTTATACAGGTCTTCATTTGGAGTAAATATGCTGCTGGAAAACCAAAATGCTGTCGTCATAGGTAGTATTATTGATTTAACAATTATAGCACCCATTTTATATTTAGCGTGGCAGCGTAAGCTAAACTGGAAAGCTATTATTACTTTAATAGCGGGAGGACTTATTGCTGTAAGATTTATTATTCCAATGGAATACTTAGCTCCGTTTGAAGCGGTTACCTGGGCAGGGTTTTTAATAGAGGGCGCACTTCTTTTACTTGAAATTTTATTGCTCGTGACACTTTTTAAATATTTACCTCAAATTATCGGAAGAGTGAAAACAAGTTCCCTGCCGCTTCTGTTTTCTTTCTCTCAAGCAGTGGAAGAGAAGGCAAAGAAACACCCGATTATACATGTTCTTTGTTCGGAAATGCTCATGTTTTATTATATTTTTTGTACTTGGAAAAAGAAGCCGCAATATGGGGGGAATACATTCACACTGCATAGAAAATCGAGCTTAATCGCATTTCAAATGATGATGATTCATGCGATTGTCATTGAAACGATCGGTATTCACTGGTGGCTTCATGATAAATCATTCGTTCTGTCGATCATTTTATTAATTATTAATATTTATTCTGTTCTGTTCTTTTTAGGGGATATCCAGGCAGTCCGATTGAATCCTCTGCAAATAGAAAGTGACCGTATGTATGTTTCACTTGGCTTAATGAAGCGTATGGAGATAAAATGGACTGATATTGAAGAAATAATCGAAGACCGTGAAATATTAGAAAGAAAGCTTTCAAACAATACAATTGATTTCATCGCGCGTGATTTCGAAACAGTACATCCAACGGTTATTTTTAAATTTAAATATCCACTAGAAGCAACAATGTTTATGGGAATAAAGAAGAAGTACGATCAGGCAGCAATTCGGGTAGATGAGTCTGAAAAATTTAAAGAAATATTGAAACAAGTGATGACAAAACAATAATATTTAAAGAACGCAGGAGAGAATCCTGCGTTCTTTGAGTTATAGCTATCTTCTTCTCTTTTTATCATCCTTTAGGAGCAGCTGCTTTTTAATAACCTTTTCCAAAGCGACATGTACATGAACAACATTTCCATCTACTTCCTTCACACTTAGAACTTTTCCTTTTCGTCCTTTAATTTTTATATTCTCATCGACAGCAGGGATATTATTGACTAACTGGCTTAACACTAATGTATTATTTTCAAAAAATTGAATGACAACCATTGTTGTTCTCTCCTTACAATTTTATTTTTTGCACAATAAAAAGGGGATCATCTTTGTATAAAATATTGAGTGATTATCATATTTAGACCACAGTAATAAAAGGACAGCTTCTTGGGATAATAAAAAGATAAAAATAAATTTTAGGAGGCTGCCCTAGATGAATTTGGATAAAAATAAGCAAAACAATGAAGAAAAACAAGTTTTACAAAATGATGGTGAAAATTTGCAGACAAAAAATGATGTTTCCGCTCAGGAAGACGGATTCCGCTATGATTATGATGATTCTAAACAATAAGTAAAAAACTCAATAGAAGAATTGTTGAGCAATAATGAAATAGTGATTTAAAACTGACTTAACCTCCGTTTTCCTATAAATAGGGGAACGGAGGTTTTTTTAGCATACGTTAGCAACAGTAAAAAGGGTTGCTCATTAATGCCTCTTTTAATACAACCTACAGTTATATATCTATAATATATAGTTAATTTACTAGTTTACTTGGATATAGTAAATTAGTTTTAAATTTAAAAGAAAGAAGTTGAATAATAATGAAAAAAGTAAAACTTTCTGCTCTAATCACTATCATAAGTATTTTATTGATTATAGCAACAGGGTGCGGTAAAGCAAGTGAAAGTGCAGTTAAGAGCTCAGAGGGAAAACCTGATCAATCCAAAGAAGAAGTTGTTGTGAATATTGGTATTCAGCATGCTATTGCTCCTCTTGTACTAGCAAAGCAAAAACAATGGTTTGAAGAAGAATTTGCAAAACATAATGCAAAAGTTAATTGGGTTGAAGTACAGGGTGGACAACCACAGTTTGATGCTATTCTGACAAATCGACTTGATTTGGCTGTTACAGGAAATACACCAGTTATTACTGCTCAAATATCAAATATTCCATTCAAAGAAATTGCGATTGGAAGTACAGGATCAAAGAATGTTGCCTTATTATTACCAAAAAATAGTTTTGTTAAGGAACTGAAAGAATTAAAAGGTAAGAAAATCGCCGTTGCTAAAGGGACAGCTGCCTATGATATTTTGTTCCGTTTATTAGATAAATCAGGTTTAAAAGCAGGGGATGTTGAAATTATTCAACTTAATCCGGATGAAGCAAAAGCAGCTTTTATCAGCGGTTCGGTTGATGCTTGGAGTATAGGAGAACCTTATCTATCTACCGCTGTAGTAGATGATGGAGCAATTGTGTTAGCCGATGGTTCGACAATCGATTATGTCAGTCCTGCATTCCATGTAGCTCGCACTAAATTCACAGAAGAACATCCAGAACTAGTAACGGCTTATCTAAAGGTATTAGAGAAAACTTTAATATGGCAAAATGAAAATTTAGATGAAGCTGTTAAGATTTACTCTGAGAGTACAAAACTTAATGAAAATGTAGTGGAATCAGTCATAAAAAATGTTAGTTTTGCCACACTCCCTGTTTCTGATGAATATGTGAAAGCTCAACAAGAGCTAGCAAAATTCTTGTTTAATGAGAAGGCTGTTAATAAAATTGTTGATCCATCCGAGGTGGTTGATAACACATTTATTAATGAAGCCCTCAAAGACGCTAAAAGTAATAAATAATTATAAGGGAGCGATATAAATGTCTACTACTACTATTGCAATTGATGAACTTAGAGAACTAGGCAAGCAAGTCTTGCTGAAACATGGAGCTACTGAACGTGAAGCTGAAATTATTACAGAAGACTACCTGGATGCCGATTTAAGAGGACGATCTTCTCACGGTTTTACCTTTTTTAAATACGCTGTAGCTGCTTTTGAAGGAAGAGGAACATACGAAGCGCTGCCTATAGATGGGTCATATCTGCAGGTTAACGGGAATAGTGATCTAGGCCATATTGTAGCACGTGAGGCAATTGATCGCGCAATACCGGTTTTATCGGAGCGGAAAGTTGTTACAATCGGTATTTCTGATATTACGAGATTCAATTGTTCAGGAATTATCGCACGCTATGGAGCAGAAAAAGGAGCAATAACTTTAGTGTTTGCTTATGGAGGATCAAGTGTTGTTGCTCCTCCTGGAGGGAAAGCACCTGCTGTGAACAATACTCCTATTGGTATAGCTATTCCTTATACAGATCCTTTATTCGTTCTTGACATGGCTACATCTGAGCGTGCTTGGGGTCATTTAACCTTAGCAAAATACAGTAAGAAAAACATTCCTGCACATTGGGGAGTCAATGAGGATGGCCTGCCTACCGATGATCCATCCGAAGTCAAATGGTTGTCTCCACTAGGAGGGTATAAAGGTTTTGGACTGGCTCTTGCTTTCGAAATACTTGGAGGTGCACTCGTTCGTGTTCCGATCGGAACCAAAGGACCTGGGAAAAATAGAGGTACACTTATTCAATTGATTGATCCTTCTATTTTCGGTCATACTGCTGACTCTTTTCGCGAACAGGTGACTTCATTTTTAGCAGAATTGTCTGAGATCCCGACTACTGATCCCAACCAAACTATTACATATCCCGGCCAGCGATCGGAACAGCGGTATATTGAGACGCTTAATTCAGGAGTCATCGAACTACATCAATCTGTAATCGATTATCTTCATGAGCAATTGCGTACGAAAAGTCATCCTACTAACTAAAGAAGGTATATTATGAGTAATAGCAAGAAATATAAAAAATATATATACGGCAGTATATTACCAATTGGTATTCTAATCATTTGGCAATTGATCGGCTCTTTACAGCTGATGCCGCCACAGCTGTTGCCTACACCATTTGAAATTGGCAAAAGCTTTGTTTCATTAACTTCTAATGGTGTCTTATTATCTAATCTTTCCATTAGTATTTACAGGGCCGCTCTTGGTTTTTTAATTGGTGGAGGTCTTGGGTTATTGGCAGGATTAATAGTTGGTTTTTCGAAGAAAATGGAATACTCAATAGATCCTACGTTACAAATGATTAGAACGGTTCCTCACTTAGCCATTATGCCGCTATTCATTTTATGGTTTGGATTTGATGAATTTTCCAAAGTACTGTTAATCGCAAAAGGAGCATTTTTCCCTATTTATTTGAATACTTTTCTTGGTATTAGAGGGGTAGACTCTAAATTATTTGATGTATCACGTGTCCTTGAATTCAGCCGATTTAAGCAAATAACGAAGCTCATTCTACCAGCTGCTATGCCAAATATTTTGCTTGGTGTACGGTTGTCCCTTGGAATGGCATGGCTGAGCCTTATTGTAGCAGAACTGATGGGTGCCAGTGCCGGAGTTGGCTATATGGTATCAGACGCTCGACAATTCGCTCAAACCGAGGTCGTTTTTGTTGGAATCGTTATATTTGCTCTAGTCGGTAAGCTAACAGATTCATTTGTTCATAAGCTTGAAAATCGGATATTGCAATGGCGAGATAATTACAATGGCGGCTAATTTAGCAAATGAATAAATATTAAACAAGACAAATAAAGAGACACTATTGAGTGTCTCTTTATTTGTCTATAGTGAACGTAATAGTTTACTCATCAATTCTGTTCTCAGTCTATACTATCTTGAAGCTCTTCCAACGGAACCAGTTAGAAAGTCTTTACTGAATTTTTCATATTCTTTCATCAAATAATTAAGGAACTCTTTCTGTGCTCTGGAAAAATGCTTATTTCTTTTACGTGCCCAGCCAAGTGAAATTGTTTTAGGTTCATGATTGACAAAAGGAATGGCAACAAGATCACCGTTTAGAATAAATGGATCTCGAATCATACTAAACTCGATAAAAAACCCAACAGCATTTCCTTCTGCAATTGTGCGTTTCAATAGTTCTATATTATTGGATGTAAAAATGATATTTAAAGGTCCATGTTTGGTTATAAAATTTTGCATATACCAATTAGAATAATTACCGTCAATATTTACAAAAGGATGACTAATCACATCTTGGGGAGTCAACACTTTTTTAGATGCTAAACTAGAACGTTTTCCGACGCAAACAATCATTCTTGATTCTACGATTGTCTTCATTTCTAGATCTTTAATTTGTTTTTCTTCATGGTTATCAAGATAAATTAATCCTAAATCAGTTCGGTCCTCTTTTAAGTCCTGAATTATATCTTCTGAATTTTTAGCGGAAATTTCTAAACGTACATTCGGATAGTCCTTCTTAAAGGAGACAATAGATTTAGATAAAATCTCCATAAAGTTAGGACCTACTGAAAAACGCACTTCTCCTTGCAGTAATGATGTTTCCCTTTGGGATTCTTCCTTAATTTCTTCAATTTTTGCAAGGATATCATTGATTTTTTCAATCACTATTTCTCCCTGTCTAGTAGGAGAACAGCCTAGCCTTGATCGGTTAAAAAGCTTGATTCCTAGTTCTTTCTCTAAATTTAACAACGATTTACTAATTCCAGCTTGGGTAACATGTAATTGCTCAGTTGCAATGGAAATAGAGCCTGTTCTAGCAATAGCGGAAACGTATTCAAATTGCTCAATATTCATATAAACACTCCATTTGTATGACTTTTATTCATATATATATAATTCATAGTTATTTTACCATTTTACTTGGAAATGATAAAATCTACAATAATTAATATAAACGAAAGGGAGAATATGATGAATATTACAACACGTAAAGTCAAACTAGTACTGCTGCTTATTATTTCGATTATTGGATTGCTTCTTACTGGAGCTTGCTCTAATGAGGGAACTAAGAACTCATCAAGTGCCTCTTCTAATGTGAAAGAAGAATCGGATAAAGAGAAAACGAAAGTGAACATTGCAATCAATGGAGGATTGAATCTTCTTACTATTGCTAAATACAAAGGATGGTTCGAAGAAGAGTTTAAAAAAGAAAATGCTGAGGTAAACTGGGTCGAATTTCAAAGCAGTGCTGCTGTTTTGGAAGCAATTGCTTCCAACCGAGTTGATTTCTCCTTTGTTGGAGAAGGCAGCTTAGTGACGGGAATCACTAGCAAAATTCCAATGAAAGCTATCTCTGTCACTGGTGTTGAAGGAAATCAGAATAGTATTATCGTCCAGCCTGGCAGTCCAATTAAAACAATTGCTGATTTGAAAGGAAAAACGATTGCCATCGCTAAAGCCTCTTCAGCACATATTTTCTTAATCAAAGCCTTAGAGAAAAACGGTTTAAAGGAATCAGATGTGAATTTAATTCAACTGGAGCCTACTGAAGCACTTCCAGCATTTCAGACGGGAAAAGTAGATGCATGGGGAACTTGGGATCCTTACGTAACTACTGAAGTAGAAGAAGGAAGGGCTCGTATAGTGGAAAGTGTGAAAACGATGAATTTCTTATCACCTGCCCTAATGATTGGAAGCGATAAGTTTCTACATGAACACCCTGATTTGGCAGCAACTTATTTGAAAGTTTATCAAAAGACTGTCGATTGGCTGCCGGATAATATTGACGAAGCTGCTGATATTTTAGCGGAAGAAAAGAAAATGGATAAAAAACTGGTGAAAATGATTCTCCAAAATAACCATTATATTAATTCTCCTATCTCTGAAGATATTTCTAAATCTGTTCAATCAACAGCAGATATTTTATACAAACTAGGAACAATTAGAGAAGAAGTAGATATTGATAAGGCTTATGATAATAGCTTTCTTGATGAAGCATTGAAGAAATAACTGCTATATTGTTATATTTTGGGAGGAAGGAAGATGAGTACAAACAGAGAGCTATCAATCTCTAATTATTTACAAACAGTTATAAAACTTAGAAAGAGCGTGGAATTGTTG
Organism: Metabacillus fastidiosus NBRC 101226; assembly: GCF_001591625.1. Lineage (GTDB taxonomy): Bacteria > Bacillota > Bacilli > Bacillales > Bacillaceae > Metabacillus > Metabacillus fastidiosus. Next base: position 4,647 of record NZ_BCVG01000088.1, on the reverse strand, counting down.
CCAGAGGAACTAATCAGATGGAAGCCTGCACGAGATAAATGGAGTATTCATGAAATAGTCATTCATCTTATTGACTCTAATATTGTAAATTCCTATCGAATCCGAAAAATAGTTTCAGAACCGGCCACATCATTAGCGACTTTTGCACATGAAGATTGGGTTAGGAATCAGCGATTGATTGATGCCTCTATTTTCGAATTATTAGATACTTACGAAGCTATCACCGGTTATAACGCTTTGATGTTAAAAAGCCTTGAAGAAAGCGATTGGCTCAAGTATGGCTATAAGGGAGAAGTAGAGATTTCTATAGCCTATATTATAGATCAATTTATATGTAATCATGTAGATATACATCTTAGCCAAATAGAACGTAATAGAACTTCGTATTTTGCAAGTTAGAGAAGGAAAATAAATTTTCTTTAAATAGGAGAGGAAAGAAATGGTGTTCCATACATTGCTGAAAGAGGCAGAGAATATCCGTGATCAAGTAGTTGCTTGGAGGAGATATCTTCATCAGCATCCTGAACTGTCATTCGCTGAGCATGAAACAGCAAAATTCATTGAAAATACACTTAGATCATTTGATCATCTATTAGTAACACGACCGACGCCAACAAGTGTTATGGCAAGATTAGTAGGGGAGAGTCCTGGAAAAGTGATTGCGCTTCGTGCTGATATTGACGCACTTCCTATTCAAGAGGAGAATGATTTGCCTTATTGTTCTAAAACGAAGGGAGCTATGCATGCATGCGGTCATGATGGACATACAGCTATGCTTCTTGGAGTGGCTAAAATACTATCAAAATATCACTCCTTCATTAAAGGAGAAGTACGATTCTTATTCCAGCATGCAGAAGAACTTCCTCCTGGAGGGGCAGAAGAAATGGTCGCTGCCGGGGTGATGAACAATGTGGATCTAGTTATTGGGGCACATCTGCAATCTACAGTAGAAGTGGGAAAAGTAGGAGTTGTTTCTGGACCTATGCTGGCATCTCCAGATACTTTCCATCTTACGATATTTGGAAAGGGAGGACATGCAGCTGAGCCTCATCTTACAGTAGATACAATTGCGATCGGAGCACAGGTAATAACTAATCTGCAACATTTAGTATCCAGATATGTTAATCCGATGGAGCCGCTTGTTGTATCAGTTACTAAATTCATTGGAGGGGATACCCATAATGTCATTCCGGGAAGTATTGAGTTATGCGGTACAGTGCGTTCTATAAATCCAGAAGTTAGACAGCATGTCCCGAAATATATGGAACAAATTATTCAGGGAATTACTCAGGCACACGGTGCTGAATTCGAATTGAAATATGACTTTGGTTATCGTCCGGTAGTTAATGATGGAAAAGTTACTCAAATAGTAGAAGAAACAGTTATTGAATTATTTGGTCCAGAAATGTTGTATCAAATTAAACCGAGCATGTCGGCTGATGATTTTTCGGCCTTTCAGAACCAATCCCCAGGTACTTATTTTAATATTGGAGCAGGTAATAAATTGCTGGGAATCATTCATCCTCATCATCATCCGAAATTTAATATTGATGAAGATTCCCTTGAGATTGGTATTAAATTATTTATCGGGACGCTCATAAAAACATTGGATTTGCATCTAAATAATGAAAAATCGGCTGTAAAACAATAAATATAGGAAATTTTAACTGGAATAAGGTATAGCTGTATTCTATTTAACTGTCTTGATTTTTTCTAAAGCTATATGTAAGGATAATAAAATTATTTAAAAGAAAACCAATACTATTAGTGTTGGTTTTTATTTTTATAATAATTGGGCAGGATATTCCAAACTGAAGTAGCTGTATGTGTACGTGAAACAAATATAAAAATGCAGCATAACGGGAATATTTCCATCAAAATGCCGAGGTTTAAAAATTGAAAAGAAACTTCTGATAAACTTAATAGTAATTTAGGATTCAACATTTTTAGAGTTGAAAAAAAGAATAAATTTAGCGGCATATATTACGATGAAGATTAGACCATTTATTTTGTGAATTTATTCTAACTGCAAAATGATTGGCTTTTTTTGCTTATTATCATCTTAAAATATAAAATCAGCCGAGCATTTAAATTTATTTCTTACGTTCTAATTGTTTATTATATAGATAAAGCATTACGAAGAAAGGGTTGATCTATATGGCAAATATACAAATACCTGTATCCGTTTTAAATCTTGTTCCCATCCGAAAAGGGCAGGAAGGAAAACAAGCGATCGACGAAATGGTCGATTTGGCACAGGCGACTGAAAAAATGGGCTATAAAAGATATTGGATCGCAGAGCATCATAATACATCGAGACTGGCGAGTTCTGCGACAGTGATTTTAATTAAACACGCCTTAGAACATACAGAACATATTCGTGTCGGCTCCGGTGGAATTATGCTGCCGAATCATTCGCCTTTAGTAGTAGCCGAACAATTTGGAACGATGGAAACAATTTATCCTGACAGGCTCGATTTAGGTTTAGGTAGGGCACCCGGTACAGACATGAAAACAGCTGGTGCGTTAAGAAGATTTCAAAATGATTCTATGTATACGTTTCCTGAGGATGTACAATCTTTGCTTACTTATTTTGGACCTGAAGAGAATCAAAGCGATGTAAGGGCTTATCCCGGTGTCGGAACGAATATTCCAATTTATATTTTAGGATCATCGACTGATTCTGCTATTTTAGCAGCCAGATTGGGACTGCCATATGTATTTGCTTCTCATTTTGCACCGAGACATATGGCTGAGGCAATTTCTATTTACCGCAATCAGTTTAAGCCGTCTGAATATCTGGATTCTCCTTATATGATCGTATGTGTCAATGTCATTGCAGCAGAAACCGATGAAGAGGCAGAGTTTGAGGCAACGACAATGCAGCAGTTTTTCCTGAATATCGTGCGTGGATCTCAAGTACCGCTAAGTCCTCCGGTTGAAAACATGGACTATATTTGGAACGAGCATGAGAAGGAAATGGCAAAGTCTATGTCCCGTTTCACTCTAATGGGCAGTAAAGATTCTGTGCGCCAGCAGCTCATAGATTTCCAGAAAGAATATAATGTAGATGAGATTATGGCTGTTTCCTACATTTATGACCCTTATAAACAGAAGCGTTCTTATGAAATTTTAAAAGAGATTGTTGATGGAAGGTAGAGAGGGATTTAATTACTTTGTAAACAAAAACACTTAGCTGTTTGTAGCTAAGTGTTTTCCTATATATACATTTAAGCGGGAATAGTAATGACAAATGTTGTCCCTTTGCCTTTTTCACTTTTCACTTCAATTTTACCTTTAATTTTATCTATTGCACTGTAGACGACGAGCATACCGAGACCTGTTCCTTCTTCTTTCGTAGAATAATAAGGCTTGCCTAAGCGTGAAATTTCCTCTTTAGTCATACCGACTCCAGTATCTTTAATTTTTATAACGATCGTTTTCTTTTTCTCGGAAACATCGAGAGATAAAGTACCGCCTTTTCCTTTCATAGCCTCGATGGCATTTTTATATAAATTAATAAGGCATTGCTGAATTTGATTCTTATCATATTTCGTATTTAAAGAATTGTTGAAATAGTACTGTACATCAACCTGATGCATCGTCGCATAAGGAATAATAAGATTTTTTGTATATTCCATTTCCGTTTCAAAATTAGAATAAACCATATTTTCCGACTGTGGTTTCGCAAGAGAGAGGTAGTCGCTGACAATTTGTTCCGCACGCTTTAATTCCTGTAAGGCGATTTCAATATATCTTTTTTCCTCTGGATTGACCGTTGTCGATTTATTTAATATTTGCAGAAAACCGCTCGTTACAGTAAGAGGATTTCTTATTTCATGGGAGACACTCGCCGCTAATTCACTGACAACATTCAATCTTTCTGAATGTAAAAATCTTTCACTTTTTTTTATATTAATACCGATTTTCTCTATTAAAATCATCAGTATGATTGTCATACCTGTATAAGTCGTTAATGCATGGCATGTTAAAATCCAAAATTCCCTATTTAATTTGTCGAAAAAGAAAGTTAAGGTTAACAAGTAAAATCCCATCGTAAGGAAGGAAGCTAGTGCCGCAAATAAAACCCTGTTTCTGGAGCTAAGCTGAATAAACTTTCTACTCATTAAAGGTATTAACATAAATATAATTGTTGAAAAAATGAAAGATTGAAGAACACCGTCTCCGCCTAAATAAAACCGGTAAATATTTAATACGATATAGAGCGGGAAAGCCTTCCTGTATCCTAAAAAAAGAGCAACAATTACAAAAGGAATGTATCTTAAATCGAAAATAAATCCAATGTTTAACTCAATAGGAAAGGTCATGCAAAGGATCATTGTAACGATTGCCAGGAATATAAAAATAATTTTATGGTAATTGCGCTGCCTATGTTCAAAGAAAATAAGAAAAACGATGATTGGAAAAATTAAAAACAGGAAATTTAATAATAATGTTTCAAACAAAGCATAACTTCCTTTCAACCAACTGCTATTATAATATAACTTAGTTCATGCTAATTCATATTATCAGAAATTCATAATAACGTTAATAGGGAAGCATAAACTACTTTATAAACGGATTTTTCCAATGAAAGAAAGCTGATGTTAAATTTTATCCCAGCCTTAACTGGCAGTACGACTCCCA
>NZ_BCVG01000087.1 GCF_001591625.1 Metabacillus fastidiosus NBRC 101226 | reverse complement strand
ATTAAAATTAAACTATCTTCTTCATTGTTGGGCTATAGCCAAGTGGTAAGGCAACGGACTTTGACTCCGTCATTCGTTGGTTCGAATCCAGCTAGCCCAGCCATTTTCTTTTGCGGAAGTAGTTCAGTGGTAGAACACCACCTTGCCAAGGTGGGGGTCGCGGGTTCGAATCCCGTCTTCCGCTCTATATATTTTAAGGCGGCATAGCCAAGTGGTAAGGCAGAGGTCTGCAAAACCTTTATCATCGGTTCAAATCCGGTTGCCGCCTCCATTTTATTTTAACCCTTTTGCCGGGGTGGCGGAACTGGCAGACGCACAGGACTTAAAATCCTGCGGTAGGTGACTACCGTACCGGTTCGATTCCGGTCCTCGGCATCATTTGAAATTAAGCCAGTGTGGCGGAATTGGCAGACGCGCACGACTCAAAATCGTGTTCCTTCGGGAGTGTCGGTTCGATCCCGACCACTGGTATATAAAAAGCAAAAAATCACTAATTTAAGTGGTTTTTTGCTTTTTTTTTATGTTTTTTGCCTTCGTTGAAATAAAATGAAAGGATTTCTCATTTGAAAAAAATAAGAGGAAACTACGATTATTTGATTATTTATTTGAAAAGTAAGGAATATAACAATGACTAATAATATGGTTAAATTTATTGTAATGTTACTTAGTGTATGTTAATCTTTACTTGTGTAACTTTTAGGGGGCAATTTCATGCATTATGTTGATCCTATCAAAGACATTGAGAGTATAAATGCCATTAAGGATATATTAAGAAAACAATCACAAAGAGATCTATTGCTTTTTGTTTTTGGAATTAATACAGGAATAAGAGTAAGTGATTTATTATCATTAAAGGTTGACGATATATGGGATGGAACTGGAGTAAAAGAATTTTTATATTTGAATGATATGAGTGGAGATGAAACGCGAGGCTACTATTTAAATCACAGAGTACAATTCGAGTTGAAGAATTACTTAAACGTGATTGATTTGAAGAAAGATGATTACTTATTTAAATCAAGGAAGAATGATCAGCCAATTACAAGGCAGCAAGCGTATCGAATAATTAACAAAGTTGCAAAAGAAGTTGGAATTCCAGGTAATGTGGGTATGCATACGTTGAGAAAAACATTTGGATACCATGCTTATCGAAAGGGAATTGCTATTTCAATTCTGATGGAAATATACAATCATCATTCTCCTTCTGAAACATTAAGGTATATAGGAATTGATAAAAGTGAGAAGCGTCTAATTAAAGTAGATGTGAATTTATAATAATATGTTAAGTTGATTAATCAAAAAAACTCCGCTATTGTTCAACTGTATAAGCTAAACAATAGTGGAGAAAGAACTTCTTATAAGTAATTGTCTTCAGATGATAAGTTCGTATCCATTTCAACGTTTGTTAAGTCCGTAACTATATCCTCATTTACTTGGACTTGTAATGTTTCTTTGTCTCTCATAAATTTGAAAATACCGTTATTAAAGTCAGTTCCACATTCCTTGAAAAAGATTCCTTCAAATTTTATATCCTTTGTATGTTTGAAGATGAGGCGATAGTGCTCCTCCTCTTTAATAAGATAAGCACGTATTCCTTTTTCAAAATGTCCATCTTGGTTTTTTAAGTATCTAGAAACTGAAATGATATGAAGATCGACAAATGGGATTTCACGTAGTAAAGAATTAATAATGGACCCCTTAGCAATTTGTTCCCAACGGCTTTGAGCTGTCTGGCCGAGAATAATTTGAGTAATCCCTTTTTCTCTCGCAACTTCAGTAATTACCTTTGATACAGGCCTTTTTTCATTATCTTTCATTATAAAGGCATCTGCATTATGTTGGTCGGCTAATTGTTTCCATCTAGTAATATAATTCGATTTTTCTACATCCAATTCATCAAAGGGTTTTGGATCAACGGTCAGAATATAGAGCGGACAGTCTAACATATTAGCGATTTTACATCCCCGTTGAATGAGACGTTCACCATTTGGTCCATAATATACGCAGACCAAAATGCTTTCGTCCATACGCTCTTTTATTTTTTTCATTATTAGTTCACCTCGGAATGAATGTGAATTAAATTATTATTATTAATAGACTATGTATGACTATAACGTATGCTACATTGGCAGTCAATCTATTTACAAAAATAAAAGAATTCATAGTTCAATTAGATTTGAAAATTAATTATAAGTACATTTAGCAATATTATTTTATAAAGGAGGGTACCTCATTGTCCTGGTTGCATATGATGATATTTTTTCCATTTATATTTGCTGCATTTGTTCCATTCTTGTATAAACAATTCAACCCTCGCATCCATACTGGTTGGTTTGTCCTTTTCGTACCACTATGTATATTTCTATATCTTTCAACATTTATTCATGGAATTTCTAAAGGATCTACTACTTTGGCAACTATTCCATGGCTTCCATCCCTTGATATTAATTTTACGGCTTATATTGATGGATTAAGCCTCATATTCGGATTGTTAATTGCCGGAATAGGTACGTTAGTTATTTTGTATTCGATTTACTATATGTCGAAACATCATGAAGAGCTGCATAGTTTTTATGTTTATTTACTTTTATTCATGGGTGCTATGCTTGGACTTGTATTTTCAGATAATATTTTCGTATTATATGTATTTTGGGAAATAACAAGTGTTTCTTCTTTTTTATTAATTGCGTACTGGTATGAACGTGAAAAATCCCGTTATGGTGCTCAGAAATCGATGTTAATAACTATATTCGGCGGACTGGCAATGCTAGCAGGATTCATTATGCTTTCTATGATGACAGACACTTATAGCATTCGTGAAATGTTAAATAACGTGGATGTTATTGCATCACATTCTTTATTTATTCCGGCTATGATTTTAATTCTTATAGGTGCATTTACAAAATCAGCTCAGTTCCCATTTAGTATATGGCTGCCAGATGCAATGGAAGCACCTACCCCAATAAGTGCATATTTACACTCAGCTACAATGGTGAAAGCAGGAATTTATTTAGTTGCCCGCTTCACTCCAATTTTTGGAGGATCTGCTGAATGGTTCTGGCTTGTTTCGGGAATAGGAATTTTAACTTTGTTGTATGGTTCATTTAATGCAGTGAAACAAACAGATCTTAAAGCTTTATTGGCTTATTCTACAATTAGTCAATTAGGATTAATTATGAGTCTCCTCGGTTTAGGATCTGCCTCATTGTATTACGGGTATGGGGATGAATCCTCTATGTATGCTGTAGCTATATTAGCTGCAATCTTTCATTTAGTTAATCATTCTACATTTAAAGGATGTCTGTTTATGGTTGTTGGTATTATAGACCATGAGACTGGAACACGCGATATTCGGAGACTGGGCGGGTTAATGCATCTTATGCCGATATCCTTTACATTGACGATTATAGGAAGTTTTGCAATGGCAGGTATTCCTCCTTTTAATGGTTTTTTAAGTAAGGAAATGTTTTTTACAGCTGTATTAAATGCTTCAAATATGAATGTGTTTAATATGCAATCGTTTGGGATGCTTATACCTATCATAGCATGGATTGCAAGTACATTTACATTTGTTTACTGCATGATTCTTGTGTTTAAAACATTCAGGGGGAAAAATAAGCTGGAAAAAAGAGCTAAGAATATACATGAGGCTCCGATTGGAATGTTAGTTTCCCCGATCATACTGGGTTCCTTGGTCATTCTCATTTTCTTTTATCCCAATATAGTTTCACATTATTTATTAAAACCAGCTTTATTAGCTATTTTACCCATGTTTGCTGAAACAGAGCTATTGGATATAAAAATAAGTGCTTGGCATGGGTGGAATGCAGAACTATTTATGACAATTGGAGTAATTGTTTTCGGTACACTTTTATACATTACTTTAAGAAAGTGGTACCGATTATATCATTTTTATCCTCAAGCAATTACATTGAATAACTTGTATAATCTCGGATTAGAGAAGATGGAATCTTTCTCACAATCAATCACAAAACGTTATATGACACAATTCACTCGTGATTATCTTGTATATATTTTTACATTTATCATTTTTATTATCGGGGGCGCTATATGGTTATTTGACGGTATCTCCTTTGAACCTTCTAATGATGCACCTGTTAATATTTATGAAGGCTCATTAGTCGTTGCGATGGTTATTTCAGCATTAACTGTCCTTTTTTCAAAATCCAGATTGACTTCGATTGTTGCGGTTGGAGCATTAGGCTTCCTTGTTTCTTTTTTCTTTGTTCTATTTCGTGCTCCCGATTTGGCACTTACCCAATTAGTAGTCGAGACTGTTACGACAGCTCTCTTCTTATTATGTTTCTATCATTTGCCTCAATTGAAGAAGGAAATGAGCCGTGTGCGATTTAAAGCAACAAACGCTTTTGTATCAATTGGTGTTGGAGTTATCATTACGATTGTTGCATTATCTGCAAATGGAAATCGCCTTTTTGAATCGATTTCAGATTTTTATGAGAATTCTTATGAAATAGCAGGGGCTAAAAATATAGTAAATGCAATTCTCGTTGATTTCAGGGGAATTGATACGATGTTAGAAATTGTTGTATTAAGTATTGCCGGGTTAGGTGTATATACATTAATAAAACTGCGACTGTCAGGGAGGGATAAGAATGAAGGAGCCGAATGATGTTATCTTACGGAGTGTCACAAAAGTAGCGGTAGTTATTATTTTTACATTTGCAATTAATCTTTTCATCTCAGGCCATCACTATCCAGGTGGAGGATTTATTGGTGGTCTGACTTTTTCTTCAGCTGTAATTCTTCTGTTTCTGACATTTGATATTGAAACGGTACGTAAAAATATTCCGCTGGATTTTAAAGTGGTTGCAGCAATAGGAGTGTTGATTGCAGTTTTCACAGGAGTAGGAGCCATGGTTTTTGATGTCCCATTTTTGACACAGACTTTTGATTATATTGAACTCCCGATTTTTGGGAAGACCGAGTTGGCAACAGCGGTTCTTTTTGACGTGGGAGTAGCGTTAGCGGTTATTGGTACATCCCTTACAATTATTATGAGCATAGGGGATGATAGGTAATGGAAACGTTAATGTCTATCCTTGTTGGTACACTATTTGCAATCGGTACTTACTTGATTTTAACAAAAAGCTTATTAAGAATCATTTTAGGAACATCTATAATCGGTCATAGTGTTAATTTGCTCATTATCACGATGGGAGGACTAAAAAAGGGAGGACCGCCGCTGTTAGGAATAACGGATCTAACATTCGCTGATTCTTTGCCACAAGCCCTTTTATTAACAGCTATTGTGATCAATTTTGCGACAACGGCCTTGTTTTTAGTACTAAGCTATCGTGCTTATCAAGTTTTAGGTACGGATGATACAGAGCAACTGAGGGGTAATGAAGATGAATAATTTAGTTATACTCCCTGTAATTATTCCGGTAATCGCTGGGATGATTATGGTTATCTTTAGAAGAAATATAAAACTACAGAGATTTATTAGTGCTTTTGCAATAGTAGCTATCACTGCTGTCTCTGTTTTCTTAATTAATCAAATTGATAAAACAGGTATTTTAACACTTCAATTAGGTGGCTGGGAGGCTCCCTTTGGTGTCAGTATGGTAGCTGACATGTTTTCTATGCTGCTTATCTTAGTAACTAGTATTGTTGTATTATGTTGTTTGTTATATGCCTTTAACAGTATTGGAGAGGAAAGGGAACAGTATTATTTTTATCCATTATTCTTGTTTCTAATTACAGGAGTTAACGGCTCATTTATTACAGGAGATATATTTAACTTATTTGTTTGTTTTGAAGTTATGTTAGTTTCCTCGTATGTATTGATCTCTTTAGGAGGTACAAAGATACAGCTTAGGGAGTCTATTAAATATATACTGATTAATATCATATCTTCATTTCTTTTCCTCGTGGCTATTGCCTTCTTATATGCGATGACTGGGACTTTGAATTTTGCTCATCTTTCAGTTCGTATAGCTGAAGTTGGACAGGACGGTCTCATGACTACGGTTGCGATTTTATTTTTAATTGTATTTAGTTTAAAAGCAGGACTGTTTCTGTTCTTTTGGCTACCAGGTTCGTATAGTGCTCCACCGACAGCTATTGCTGCTATTTTTGCTGCTTTGTTAACAAAGGTAGGAATTTATGCGATTATGAGAACATTTACGCTCATATTTTACCATGAACCTGCAATTACTCATTTATTAATTGGAATTTTGGCAGCTGTAACAATGATTCTAGGAGCAATAGGGGCTGTTGCTTATTCCGATATTAAAAAGATTCTGACTTATAATGTTATTATAGGTGTAGGATTTAGCTTAGCTGGGGTAGCATCTTTTACTGCAGAAGGGATCACAGGCGCTCTTTACTATTTGATGCACGATATGATTGTAAAAGCTCTTATCTTCCTTCTAGGAGGAACGATCATCTATCTAACTGGGACAAGTAAGGTAAAAGAGATAAGTGGTCTTATTCGGTTACACCCGCAATTAGGCTGGATGTTTTTTATTGCTGCTTTATCTTTAGCAGGTATTCCTCCTTTAAGCGGTTTTCTAGGGAAAATATTTATTACAGAAGGGACATTTGGATCCGGTTATTTTTGGTTAGGTGGAATTGGGCTTATAACGAGCCTTATGGTTTTGTATTCTATTATGAAAATCTTCATGAATGTTTTTTGGGGCTATACAGATTTAACAGAAGAGGAAGAGAAAGGGACGACGAAGGGGTTATTGCTGCCAATTGGTATCCTTACCATGTTAACAATTGCACTAGGATTAGGTGCAGAAGGAATTCACAATTATGTTGATCTTGCGACAGAAGGTTTAATGAATCCGAACATATATATTGAAGCAGTCTTGGGAATAAATCCAAGACCATAGATCAAATGATTATTCTTGATATATGGAAAGGAGGGGTAGCAATGCCTATGCAAATATTGATTAATTTATTTATTGGTGTATTATGGATGTTTCTTCAAGATAATTGGAGTGTTTTAACATTTTTTAGCGGCTATTTATTTGGTTTACTTGTGCTTTTTATTTTGCGCAAATATTTTCCAAGTAAATTCTATTTGATGACTTTGCTTGCAGTAGTAAAACTTTTCATAGTTTTTATTCACGAACTATTTACTTCAAGCATTACGGTCATTGGACAAGTAATGCGTCCTAAGATAAATATTACCCCGGGAATTTTCACTTTGGAAACCGAATTAGAAGGAGACCTGGAGGTTACTCTACTCGCTTTATTATTAACATTAACACCAGGTTCTGTTGTTGTAGAAGTATCCTCAAACAGCAAAAAGTTTTATATACATGCTATGGATATTCCGGATTCAAGTGATGCTGTCCTCAGGTCAAAAGTCAGATTTGAAGAAGCGATAAAGAGGGTGACACGTTAAATGATAAAAGTAATCTTAATTTGTTCATTGTTTTTTCTTACTTTTTCTATTCTAGCAACTATTTATCGATTGGTGAAAGGTCCTTCTGCCCCTGATAGAGTGCAGGCACTTGATGCACTCGGAATTAATATAATTTCCGGAGTAGCGATTTTTTCTGTTTTATTAAGAAGTATTGGTTTTTTTGAAGTTATTTTACTAATCGGGATACTTTCATTTATTGGGACAATTGCTTTTGCAAGGTTTATTGAAAGGGGTGTTGTTATTGAACGTAAGCATTCCGAGTGAATTGATTGCAGTGCTCCTTATTTTGATTGGTACAATCTTTAGTTTTTTCAGTGCAATTGGATTAATTCGATTGCCTGATGTGTATACACGTTCACATGCAGCATCAAAAAGTTCTACTATGGGTGTTCTCTTTATTTTAGTCGGAACTTTCCTTTTTTTCATGATGGAAGAAGGCTACTTTAGCATAAGATTGTTTCTTGGCATATTTTTTGTATTTCTTACTGCTCCTGTTGCGGCTCATGTTATCGTACGTGCTGCATATCGTTCAAAAGTGGAGCTTGCAAAAGAAAGTGTCCAAGATGATTTGAAAAAAGTTATGGAGAAAGATGAATATCACACTTGATAGAAAACAAGGAGGAGATTAAATGCAAGTACAATATAAGGATGAAATAATAGGAAAATTTAATTTTAAAGAAGGTGACTATATAACAATCGTTTTACGATATTTAACAATGCAAGAAGGAGAAGAAGAGCTATACCACCATGGTACAATCAAGAAAATTGAAGATACTGATGGTATATGGTGTATTTTGGATAATAAAACAGAAGAAGAGTATTTTGCTTTTAACGATATAGAAAGTGTATTTAGCGGGGATCGAATTCCATTTTTTGCAGGTTCAATCGAGAGACCGAATTTTAATAAAGAAGAGCTGCAAACTAAGCCTAAACTGGAAGTTGAGTTAGATGAGCAATTAATTGTGAAATTACAAGGTATTGCAATGCTGCAGGGGGTTACATTAGAAAAAGTAGCTGCACTCGTATTAGAAAAATATATTGGTGTATATTCTGAAAAGATAGCTGCAGACAAAGCATTAGGCAAGTAAGAGAATGGATTTTATCCATTCTCTTTTTTGTTTTTTCTTATTTTCAAAGACCTTAGTAAGCTGTTATTTTATTTAGCTCAATTATAAACCCAATATTTAGTTGAATTACCTTTATTTTTCTTGTTTTTAGTCGATAGTACTATTATACCATTTCCTTTTACCTATTATATTGGAGGGAATAAAATATTAGAAAATGAGGGGATTTTTTTGAGAAAACTAGGAATTTTTCAATTGAGACTCATACTCATGCTTGGAATTTCTATCTCTCTATTAGTAGTTACTATTGTTTCAATTAATTATGGGCGTATGCATTCAAAGCTGCAGGCTGAGAAAAGAGATATGGAGAGGCTGGTAGAAGATAATATTTTAAATGTGCTGGATGGTTCGGATGTTGCTTACAATATAATTGAAGAATCACTGGCAGAAAAAATGAGAACGTATACAAATGAATTAATAGCCGTTTATAAAGATAATTCCAATATTGATTCTTGGAATTTAGAACAATATAAAAAGAATTTCAACGGTTTTGATATTTTTATAGTTGATGAAGATTTTATAATTACTCATTCAACACGTCAGGCTGATTTAGGATTGGACTTCAAAGAACTCGGTTTGCAGGAATTACTGAAGAAGCGAATGGATAGTGGTGAATTTATAACAGACCGACTTGAAATAAGTGATACTACGAATCAGTCTAATAAATTCAGCTATATGGCCACTCCAGATAAAAAATATCTAATTGAATTGGGTGCTAATGCCGATCAGTTTGGCGATTTGATAAAAGATATGGATTTAGCTGTAATAAGTGAAGAGCTAGTAAAACAGCATCCATATGTGAAAGATATTATTGTATATAATATAGAAGATGACGGAACTCCGCAAAATGCAATGAATAAACGTGATAGTAAAGGCAGTGCACCTAAAATTGCAGAGAGCTTTGTGAATATTGGAAAAGAGACAATTTTAGAAAATAAAGCACGAATAATTGACGGAGACGAAGAAGGAATAAAATATAAATTTATTCCGGATATAGAGCAGCCACAAACAGATAATTCATTTAAACAGTCCAGGTTATTGTTAATTAAGTATGATGAGAACTATTTTAACAATGAACTGCAAAAGAATAACATTACTTCTATATTTATGGTACTCTTATCGATTATTATTGCTGTTATTTTATCTGTTTTTATTGGACGAAAAGTATCCAAGCCAATTGAAGAATTTGGTGAATTAATAGAACGTACATCTGAACTTGAGTTTACAAGTAATATTCATCTTAATAATTTGAAGGAACGAAAAGATGATTTTGGACAATTAGCTCGTAAATATGAATCTATGCTTCAGTCTGTAAGAGAGGCATTTGAAAAAGTTATTAATTCATCAGAGGAGCTCGCAGCTATGTCAGAGGAGTTTACTGCCAGCTCGAATGAGACAAAAATGGCAGCCAATCAAATTGCAAGTGCTATTCATGACGTTTCAAAAGAGACAGATCATCAGTCATCTATCGTAAGAGGGGCAATTGAAAGAATTGATATGATCATGTCGGAGGTGAAACGGGCAGCAGGAAATATTCAACAGGTGAATGAACTTGTTCATCATACAGTAGAAATTTCTCATGACGGTACGACAGCTATCGAGCAGTCTGTCCACAATATGCAGCAGATTGATCAGTTTACGAAGCACTCTAAAAATATTGTTATTCAGCTTCATGAAAAATCAACACAAATTGAGAATATTTCTTCTTTCATCACATCGATAGCAGGGCAGACGAATTTACTCGCATTAAATGCTGCAATTGAATCAGCACGTGCAGGAGAAGCAGGGAAAGGCTTTGCAGTTGTAGCGGATGAAGTGAGAAAGCTTGCTGAGGAATCAAGCAAAGCAGCGAATCAAATTAATGATTTAATTATTGAAATTAAAGAAGATATAGCTCAGGCAATGGATGGAATGAATAATGGATATGAAGCTGTTCAGGATGGGAATAAGCTGACGGAACAGGCAGGAAATGCTTTTCATAATATATTAGAAGCTGTGAACGTTGTATCAAAACAGTCGATGGAAACATCAGAAACGTCTAAACAAGTAGAAGTTATTACTTCTGATTTATTGCAGTCTATTGAGCAAATATCTATATTATATGAAAAGCTGACAGCAAATGCAGAAGAAGTGGCAGCAGCAACAGAACAACAAACAGCTGTCGTTGATGAAATGTCGAACGGGGCAAATAATCTCTCTGTCATTGCCGAAGATTTAAAGGGGGAAATTAGTAAATTTAAGGTTTAATGAAAAATAATCATTTAAAGGGAATTCTCATAAGAGTCTTTCTTCATAAATCATAGTATATATATTTAAGTTGGATTTTGGACATTATTCCCGGTCTTGATTTATTGTGAAAAATAAAGTGAAACTTCTATTAGTGGGGGTTTTCGCACGTCCCTCACTGATAGTTAGTTGAGGCCCGCAGGATGCGGGTCTTACATACGTTGCCGCTGGAAGCGGCGAACTTAGTATGTATTCCATTAATCGGACCGTTAAGGCTGGGATAAACTGATTTCAGTTTGAATTGGAATCAAGACTGTGTCCAAAATATTAACTGAAACAATATATTTTATACTGCATGATGATTGCTGGGGAGAAAGACTTATATTTTGAGAGTTTCCTTTTTTATTTGGCGATATATATATTCAAAAGATAAGAGGAAAATCTTTGATATATTAAGCTCTCATTAAATATATGTCCGAATTTTAAAACATACTTATATAGTTCTTTTAAATCATTTAAAACAAAGTCGTATTTACCAGAAACATACTAAAAATTTCTTTTACTATGTCGATAGTACTACTGTGGCAGTGTGGATTCATTTTCTAAATTAGGATGAAAGTACAAATTTAATGAAAAGGAGGAATTTTTTTTGAAGAAGATAGGTGCTTTTCAGCTAAGACTCATCCTTATGCTTGGAATTTCTATTTCTTTATTAGTAGTTACTATCGTTTCGATTAACTATGTTCGTATGCAGTCAAAATTGCAGACGGAGGAGAAAGATATGGAAAGACTAGTGGAGGATAATATTTTAAATGTATTAGAAGGTTCGGATGTTTCTTATGATATTATCGAAGCCTCACTAGCTCAGAAAATGGAAGCATATACGAATATCCTTATGAATGCATATAAGGATAACCCTAATATCGATAGCTGGAATCTGGAAGGTTATAAACAAAGATTTGATGGTTTTGATATTTTTATTTTAAACAGGGATCTTATTATTACTCATTCAACGCGTGAAGCTGATTTAGGCCTGGATTTCAAAGAATTCGGTATTCAAGATTTGTTGGAACAAAGAATTGAAAGTGGTGCCTTTTCAAGTGATCGTCTTGAAATAAGCTATGCTACGAAACAATCGAATAAATTCAGTTATATGGCGACTCCAGATAAGAAGTATCTGATTGAACTGGGAGCTACTGCCGATCAATTTCAGGATTTAATTAAAAGTATGGATTTAACAACTGTCACAGAAAAACTGGTTAATCAGCATCCTTATGTAAAAGATATTATTATTTATACCGTTCAGGGTGACGGGCAGCCGGAAAATGCCATGAATAAAAAAGATAAAGAAGGAAATGCACTTGCGATTGATGAGCAATATAAGGAGCTTTCCAAGAAGGTAATATTAGAAAATAAACCGCAAGTAGTTGAAGGAACAAAGGCTGAGAAAGGAATAAAGTATAAATTTATTCCTAATATAAAAACAGCTGGAGAAGATGGTTCTTTTAAGCAGTCAAGATTATTATTGATTAAATATGATGAAAACTACTTTAATAAAGATTTACAAAAGAATAATATTGTTTCTATCTTTATGATACTTGCGTCTATTGTTATTGCCATTGTTTTATCTATTTTTATCGGACGAAGAGTATCAAAACCAATTGAAGAATTCGGTGAATTAATAGACCGTACATCTGCGCTGGAATTTACCAATACTATTCATTTGAATAATTTGAAGAAAAGAGACGATGATTTCGGACAATTGGCTCGTAAATATGAATTAATGCTTCAGTCTGTAAGAAATGCATTCCAAAAAGTTATTAGTTCATCGGAACAGCTTGCAGTCATGTCAGAAGAGTTCACAGCTAGTTCCAGTGAGACAAAAATGGCAGCCAACCAAATAGCAACTGCAATTCATGATGTTTCTAAAGAAACAGATCATCAATCATCTATTGTAAGAGAAGCGATTGACCGTATAGGAATTATTACAACAGAAGTGAAACGGGTAGCAGAAAATATTCAACAGGTGAATGAGCTTGTTCATCATACGGTAGAGATTTCACATGACGGTACGACAGCGATTCAGCAGTCTGTTCGTAATATGCAGCAGATTGATCAGTTTACGAAGCATTCTAAAAATATTGTTATCCAACTTAATGAAAAATCAACAAAAATTGAGAATATTTCTTCTTTCATCACATCGATAGCCGGGCAGACGAATTTACTCGCGTTAAATGCGGCGATTGAATCAGCGCGTGCAGGAGAGGCGGGCAAAGGCTTTGCGGTTGTGGCTGATGAAGTGAGAAAGCTTGCTGAGGAATCAAGCAGAGCAGCAAATCAAATTAATAATTTAATTATTGAAATTAAGGAAGATATTGCTCAGGCAATGGATGGAATGAACAGTGGTTATGAAGCTGTCCAAGAAGGAAATAATTTAGCTGAACAAGCGGGAGAAGCTTTCCATGACATATTAGAAGCTGTAAACACTGTATCAAAACAATCGATGGAAACATCGGAGACATCTAAACAAGTAGAAGATACTACTTCCGATTTATTACAGTCTATTGAGCAAATATCTACCTTATATGAAAAGCTGGCTGCAAATGCAGAAGAAGTGGCGGCAGCAACAGAACAACAAACAGCTGTTGTGGATGAGATGTCAGGTGGAGCGAGTAATCTTTCTGTTATTGCAGAAGATTTAAAAGCGGAAGTTGGTAAATTTAAAGTTTAATAGTATTAATATTGAAAAGAGGTATTACAATGAATACAAATTATATCGTTCGTCTAACAAAGACTATGCTGTTAGCATTTTTTGGGTTTTATGCTTTGTTTGTTGCGTTTGGAAATGTAACAGATTACAATTCTAACTTTATGTTCGTCCAGCATGTGTTAAGCATGGATACAACATTTGAAGGAAACTCACTAATGTATCGTGCAATTACTTCACCAGCGTTACATCATACTGGATATATTTTAATTATTATTACTGAATGGTTTATTGCATTTGCATGCTTGTTTGGAGCAGGAAAAATGTTAAAACAATTAAAAGGAAGTGCTGAAGCTTTCCATGAAGCGAAAAAATGGGGAATGATCGGCCTGCTTTTCGGAATTGCTGTCTGGTTCCTCGGATTCCAAGTCATCGGCGGGGAATGGTTTGCAATGTGGCAAAGTGAAGTTTGGAATGGATTAACTTCAGCATTCCGTTTAACAACATACATAAGTACTACAATAGTCATATTAATGTTAAAAGAATCATAAATAATAGGGACTGCCTTAATGTGAGATGGCAGTCCCTATTTCTTTTTTATTTAGTTCTTTTGAAAGAGAAAATTAATTCAGTATTGTGATTTTGTGAAGGTTATTTATATGGTTGTTATGTGATATGATTTAAAGTAGATTTTTCATTATTTTTAAGAGGGTGCAACTGGAGGAAATGCTTAAACATGTGAAAGGAAAAATTGTTTATATCACTTTAATTTTGGTCGGTGTTTTTTTAATTTACTTTCTATTTCATATGATCTTTTCTTATAATGTAGCTCATACAAACAGCAGTGAAAGTAAACAAAAGATTAAGAGTAAAGTTGTGGAGAAATCTAAATATGAAGGTGTAGGTGTTGCGACGAGTATAGAAGAGGAAAAAACCTTCCGTTCCGCCATTCATTATCCTGTATTTGAGAGCGATATGATCAATTCAGAGATTACGAGTTATTTAAATGAAACGAAGGAACGATTTAAGAAGAGTCTTGAAGTTGGAAATAAACAATTATCATCTGAACAGCCTGCAAATTTATCACTGTCTTTTAGAATTCATAAAGTGGCAAATGGTTTATATTCAATTGTATTTTCGGAAGAGAGCTATAGAGAAGAGACAGATGTAAAATTAACAAGTAAAATTTTTATTATAGATATTAATAAGGAGAAATTTGTTAATCCAGATGAACTGTTTTATGATAACGATACTCAGAGGGAAGATTTATATAGGGTGGTTAGGGAATCACTCGTTGAATCAAAATATAAGTATTCTTTTCTTGAGAGGAAATGGCAGGATTGGGTTAATAAACAGGACCTCTCCAATATGTATATAACGAAGGAATCACTTGTTTTCCGTTTTAATAAATATGAATTGGTGATTGATAATGCCGGTACATTAGAAATTTCAGTTCCACTGCAAAAAGTAGCAGAGTTGTTAAAAGAGGAATGGGAAGAGAAGCTATTAGTAAAAGAAAAAGAAGAAGAGGCAGAGCTGGTAAAGGACAATAATATAATTAGTGAGGAAGAGAAAAAACCGGTAATAGAAGAAAAGGACAGTAAAAAGAGAGTTGCTTTAACTTTTGATGACGGACCACATCCTAAAAATACTATGGAAGTTTTAAATCTTCTTAAATCCTACAATGCTAAAGGAACGTTCTTTGTATTAGGCAGCCGGGTAGATTTTTATCCCGATATTACTAAGCGGATCGTAGAAGAAGGTCATGAGATTGGGAATCATACATGGGACCACCGTGATTTAACTAAGTTAAGACCTGAAACAATTAAGCAGGAAATTGAAGATACGAATACAATGGTTGAAAAAGCAACAGGTATAAAACCGGCTTTATTTAGACCGCCTTATGGTGCAACGAATAAAGCAGTGACTGATTTATTAAATATACCGGAGATAATGTGGTCGGTTGATACGTTAGATTGGAAGTATCGAGATCCAGAAAATATTTTAGATATTGTAAAGCAAAATACAAAAGACGGATCAATCATTTTAATGCATGATATACATAGTACCTCAGTTCAAGGCCTGAAGCTTGTTTTAGAATATCTAGATAAAGAAGGATATGAGTTTGTAACAGTAACAGACTTAGGAAAATAAGAGAATTGTAAATTCATAGTTATTTCCTGTTATAGTGATTGGTTTTACAACTAGTACTCTAGTATCTAGACAAATTAAATATAAAATTGGAAATCGTCCATCCTGTCAATAATTCATCAAGTATGGAGTAATCAGAAAAATTTGGTATGAAATCAGAATGAGCCCTTGTAATTAATGGCTTTGTATACCATATTAATTATGTTGCAGGCTTAGAAGATTAAATAGGGATGAAAATTAGGGACGTTTTTAAGCGTCTCTAATTTTTTTTGCAATTTAGTTAGCTATGTGATAATGATTTTGTAGCAGAACAATATATACCTATCTTTTCTATAAGCAATAACTATATGCCAAGTTGGAGTTGCATTAATAATTTTGATATTTTTGATTTCATTGTTATTTAAAAATCGAGATATGGTTTAGGTGAAATTGTAGCACCCAAACCCTATGATACGAATTGGATAATAGATTCCATTAGCTATCACCATCTATTATTTGTTATTATTTATCCCAGCCTTAACGAGCAGTAA
>NZ_BCVG01000086.1 GCF_001591625.1 Metabacillus fastidiosus NBRC 101226 | reverse complement strand
GGAAAACCCCCACTGATAGAAGTTTCACCTTATCAATAATCTTCTATATAGTAGAAATCAATCTCTCATAACTGTTTCATAAATATCTAATGTATCGCAAGTTTTTTTACTAAATTAAATTATATATAATAAAAAAGAAGCTGATTTTGAAATCAGCTTCTTTTTGTTCACTCAACTAAATTTAGATTGAGTAAACAATTCTCTTTTCTATTCACAGTAGAGAGATATTATATTTTTTCCGATACTTTTAATGAAGCACCTACGAAATCACGGAAAAGCGGCTGTGGTCTTGTCGGTCTTGATGTGAATTCAGGATGGAACTGTGATGCAACAAACCAAGGGTGGTTCTTTACTTCAACGATTTCCACAAGTCTGCCGTCTGGGCTTGTACCTGAAAATACGAAGCCTGCTTCTTCCATAGCCGTACGGTAGTCATTGTTAAATTCATAGCGGTGACGATGGCGCTCATATACAACTTCATCTGCATAAGCTTCCATAGCAAGAGAATCCTCTTCAAGCTTACAAGGATATAATCCTAATCGTAATGTACCACCTAAGTCTTCCACATCTTTTTGTTCCGGAAGAAGGTCAATAACCGGATTCGCTGTATCTGGATCAATTTCAGATGAATTTGCATCTTTTAGTCCTAAAACATGGCGCGCAAATTCAATAGAAGCTACTTGCATCCCTAAACAGATTCCGAAGAATGGAACTTTATTTTCACGAGCATATTTCGTTGCAGCAATTTTACCTTCTACTCCACGGTCTCCGAATCCTCCTGGAACGAGGATACCATCTGCTCCTGATAATAATTGCGCTACATTCTCTTCTGTTACTTCTTCTGCATTAACCCAATCTATTTCAATATCAGCATCATGTGCATATCCTGCATGTCTTAATGCTTCAACGACTGAAATATAAGCATCTTGAAGCTCAACATATTTCCCTACAAGTGCAATTTTTGCTGTCTTTGATAAATTTGTCACTTTATTTACAAGCTCTTTCCATTCGCCCATATCTGCTTCACGGCAGTCTAATTTTAAGTGCTCACAAACAATTGAATCTAAATTTTGTTCTTGTAATGCAAGCGGGATTGAATAAAGTGTTTCTGCATCTCTACATTCAATAACTGCATTTTTATCAACATCACAGAATACAGCGATTTTATCTTTCATATCCTGAGGCATTGGTAATTCCGTACGAACAACAATAACATTAGGCTGAATACCTAAGCTGCGTAATTCTTTTACACTATGCTGTGTCGGCTTTGTTTTCATTTCGCCGGCTGCTTTAATAAATGGAACAAGTGTACAGTGGATATACATAACATTATCACGGCCGATATCGCTCTTAATTTGACGGATTGCTTCTAAGAAAGGAAGGGATTCAATATCTCCTACTGTTCCGCCAATTTCTGTAATAACAACATCTGCTTTTGTCTCTTTTCCTGCACGGAATACACGTTCTTTAATTTCGTTCGTAATATGTGGAATAACTTGTACTGTTCCGCCAAGATAGTCTCCGCGACGCTCTTTTTTCAGTACTGTTGAATAGATTTTCCCAGTCGTCACATTATTGAATTTCGTTAAATTTATATCGATAAAACGCTCATAATGACCTAAGTCCAAATCTGTTTCTGCACCATCACCAGTTACATATACTTCACCATGCTGGTAAGGACTCATTGTTCCTGGGTCCACGTTAATATACGGGTCAAATTTTTGAATCGTTACACTCATACCGCGATTTTTTAATAGCCTTCCAAGAGAAGCTGCCGTTATCCCTTTTCCTAATGAGGACACAACCCCGCCTGTTACGAAAATATATTTTGTCATTATTTTTTCCCCCTCTTTATAATCTATATCAGTTATACTGCTCTAAAATATGAAAAACAATTTGAGGAACTAAAAAGAAAAGCCAGGAGTATCTATTTAACAATACTTCCCGCTTTAATTAATGGATAACCTGGAAAAGGAAATATAAAAAAATCCATACTTCTCCAGTTTTAAAAAGAAGAAGCTCCCTTTCAAACAGCGTTGAAAGGGAGCATTAATTTATATAAGAATAAATGCCTTTTTAAGAGCCCAAATTAGATTCTACCTACTTGCTCGTTCAAAGTCAAGACGATTTATTTGTCTTCTTCATCTTCCTCATCGTCAAAATCTTCGTCATCTTCTTCAAGCTCAAATTCTTCATCATCTAACAGCTCTTCTTCATCTTCAAATTCTTCATCGTCATCAAGATCTTCATCGTCATCAAACTCATCAGCATCCGGCTCGTCAAAGTCTTCTTCGTCATACTCAAGCTCTTCTTCAATCTCATCAAAGTCTTCCAATTCAAGATCTTCTTCCACTTTTTTCGCTTTTTTCTTCTTCGTTTTTACAACTGGTGTAACTTCTTCCTCAATTTGCTCATAAGGATACCAGCTTCTTAAGCCCCAAGTGTTCTCTCCCAAACAAATATAGCGGCCATCTATGTTTAAATCTGTATAAAATTGAGAAATTTTAGCTGCAACTTGTTTTTCAGATAACTCTAGTAATGACGCAACTTCAGCAACTAAATCTTTAAAAACAATCGGTTGCCTTTTTTCTACTAATAATTCATAGGCAACTTCAGCCATTGCCATCTCTTTTAATTGTTCCTTTGAGAATTTCGTTAAACTCAAAGTCTGCACTCCCTTTCTAGGTCATTCATTTATGTATCAAATCCGGGCAAGAAGAAAATAATCATTTGCCCAGTTATTCTTCTATGCTTGCAACAATGCTTTTTGATTATACCTTATTCTCATTTATTACTAAAATAACGAATAAGTCTGCAAATCATACCATACATTATAAACAAATTCTAGCAGTTTATGCTACCATTACATTTGATTACAATGAAAAAATAATCACATCTCACATATTACGGCGATATTGTCCACCTACTTCATATAAAGCTTTTGTAATTTGACCAAGACTCGCTACTTTTACTGTCTCCATCAACTCATTAAATAAATTGCCTTGCTGAATAGCCGTTTGTTTTAATTTCTCCAGTGCCAAGGGGCTTTCCTTCTTATTTTTTTCATGAAAATTTTTAAGATTATTAATTTGCAGCTTCTTTTCTTCCTTTGTTGACCTTGCTAATTCGAGGTTGTTTAATTGTTCCTCAGATGGCGGATTTGGATTTAAATATGTGTTAACCCCAATGATCGGAAGCTCTCCATTATGTTTTTTCATTTCATAATACAATGATTCATCTTGGATTTTTCCTCTTTGATACTGCATCTCCATGGCACCAAGCACTCCGCCGCGCTCGTTCAATGCATCAAATTCCTTTAATACAGCTTCTTCCACTAAATCTGTTAATTCCTCAATAATAAAGGAGCCTTGCAGCGGATTTTCATTTTTCGTTAAGCCATGTTCTTTCGTTATGATCATTTGTATAGCCATCGCCCGTCTGACCGATTCCTCCGTCGGTGTTGTAATTGCTTCATCATAAGCATTTGTATGAAGAGAATTACAATTATCATGGAGTGCCATCAATGCCTGTAATGTCGTTCTAATATCATTGAAATCAATTTCCTGTGCATGGAGTGATCTTCCAGATGTTTGAACATGATATTTCAGCTTTCTGCTTCTTTCATTTGCTCCGTATCTTTCCTTCATGACAACCGCCCAGATTCTTCTTGCGACACGCCCAATCACCGTGTATTCAGGGTCAAGGCCATTGCTGAAGAAAAAGGATAAATTCGGGGCGAAATCATCAATGTTCATCCCTCTGCTTAAATAATATTCCACATAAGTAAATCCATTTGCAAGCGTAAATGCTAATTGTGTAATCGGGTTTGCCCCGGCTTCAGCGATATGATAGCCCGAAATAGAAACAGAATAGTAGTTTCTTACTTTCTTCTCAATAAAGTACTGCTGAATATCCCCCATCAAGCGAAGTGCGAACTCAGTTGAGAAAATACAAGTATTCTGTCCCTGATCTTCCTTTAAAATATCAGCTTGTACTGTACCTCGTACGGTTTGCAAACTGTAAGCTTTTACTTCTTCGCATTCTGTTACAGTAAGTTCACGCCCCAGTTCCTGTTTCTTTAATTCGGCCTGCTGGTCAATTACTGTATTCAAAAACATAGCAAGGATAATCGGTGCCGGGCCATTTATCGTCATCGAAACAGATGTAGACGGCGAACAAAGATCAAAACCTTTATACAGCTTTTTCATATCTTCGATCGTGCAAATACTTACACCACTCTCACCGACCTTTCCATAAATATCCGGACGGTGATCGGGATTTTCACCATATAATGTTACTGAATCAAAAGCAGTGCTCAGCCTTTTTGCATCATCGCTCTTTGATAAATAGTGAAAGCGACGGTTCGTCCTTTCAGGTGTGCCTTCACCGGCAAATTGACGCTTCGGGTCTTCTCCTTCTCTTTTAAATGGAAAAACACCTGCGGTATAAGGATAAGAGCCAGGCACATTTTCTTTATAAAGCCATGTTAAAATATCACCATCATCTTTATATTTCGGCACACATACTTTCGGAATCGAAAGACCTGAAAGAGAGACAGTTTTCAATTTAGTAATCATTTCTTTACCCCGGACTTTTGTTATGAACTCATCCTTCTGATACTTTTCTTTTGTATCTTTCCAGGATTTTAATAATCGCTTTGATTCAGGAGTAAGTTTTTCCTCTAAGCTTTTTTGCAAAGCCTGTAATGAATAGACAGTATCCTCGTCTTCACTGTTCTCCTCAAGCGTTTCAATCGCGCCTTTAAGCTGATACACTTTTGATGCTAGCTCTGCCTGCTCATGAGTATGTCTATGATAATCTCTTACTGTTTCACTTATTTCTCTTAGATAATAGCTTTTCTCCGGCGGAATAATAGATATTTGCTTTTTATTCATATTTTCAGCAGGCAAGCTTAACTGCCAATTTTTATTCAGTAGTAAGTTTAATTTTTCTATTAATGCTTCGAAAAGTATATTCGTTCCTTCATCATTAAATTGACTGGCAACTGTTCCGTAAACCGGCATTTCATCGAGTTCTTTATGGAAAAGCATATGGCTGCGCTGATACTGTTTTTGGACTTGACGTTTTGCATCTTTTGAACCTTTTCTTTCAAATTTATTAATAACGATAAAATCCGCATAATCGATCATGTCAATTTTTTCTAACTGTGATGGTGCACCGAATTCACTCGTCATCACATATAGTGACAGATCACATATACTCGTAATTTCTGCATCTCCTTGACCGATGCCGCTCGTTTCAACGATAACAAGATCATATCCAGCATATTTTACGATATTGATGGAATCTTTTATTGCGAGGGAAAGTTCAGACCTTGACTTTCGTGTCGCTAAGCTTCTCATGTACACTCTCGACGAAAAGATAGCATTCATCCTGATCCTGTCCCCCAGCAATGCTCCACCGGTTTTCTGCTTTGTCGGATCAACTGATAAAATAGCAATTTTTATTTCCGGAATATTATTCAGAAAACGTCGAACAAGCTCATCTGTCAATGAACTTTTCCCTGCACCGCCTGTGCCGGTAATACCGATAACCGGCACTTTTATTTCTGCTTGTTTCACCTGACGAGAGATTTTACCGAAAATCGATTGCATTTTAGAATCTTCTTCAATCCGGGATTCTGCCAATGTAATAAGTTTTGCAACATGGGAAATATTATCACTCTGTAATGCATTCTCTTCCATGTTACTTACAGTCGGAAAATCACATCGCTTAATCATCGTATTAATCATTCCTTGAAGACCAAGTTTCCTACCATCTTCGGGAGAGAAAATTTTCGTAATGCCGTATTCATGCAGCTCTTTTATTTCACGCGGGATAATAACTCCTCCCCCTCCGCCAAATAGACGTATATCGCCTGCTCCTTTTTCTTTTAACATATCGTACATATATTTAAAAAATTCTACATGTCCCCCTTGATAAGAAGAAATTGCAATTCCTTGCACATCCTCTTGAATCGCCGCTTGAACAATTTCCTCGACCGAACGATTATGACCTAAGTGAATCACTTCTACCCCGCTCATCTGTAATATTCGACGCATAATATTAATAGACGCGTCATGTCCATCAAATAAGCTTGAGGCTGTAATGAAACGCACTGCATGTAAAGGTTTATACGCATTACCCGCCATTTTCATTCACCTCTTTATTTTGTCAGCATTCTTGAAATAACAAGCCTCTGGATTTCCTGTGTCCCCTCGTAAATTTGTGTTATTTTTGCATCCCTCATATATCTTTCAACCGGATAATCTTTCGTATATCCATATCCTCCAAATACTTGAACAGCCTCCGTCGTTACCTTCATCGCTGTATCACCAGCAAAGAGCTTCGCCATTGCTGATTCTTTTCCGTAAGGAAGATTATTTGATTCTTTCCATGCTGCCTTATAAGTAAGCAGTCTCGCTGCTTCTATATCCGTTGCCATATCAGCAAGCTTAAATCCGATTCCTTGGTGAGCAGCAATTGGTTTACCAAACTGCTTACGTTCCTTTGCATACGAAATAGCCGCGTCCAGTGCCCCTTGAGCAATCCCAACAGCTTGTGCCGCAATTCCGTTTCTGCCACCATCAAGTGTCATCATCGCAATTTTAAAGCCATCTCCTGCGCTCCCTAACATATTTTCTTTCGGAACGATACAGTTCTCGAGTATAATTTCCGTTGTCGGTGAGGAACGAATTCCTAATTTTCTTTCTTTTTTTCCTGCTGAAAACCCTGGGAAATTATCTTCAATTATGAAGGCGCTTACTTCCTTTTCCTTTGTTAAAGCAAAAACAATATAAACTTCAGCTACTCCGCCATTTGTTATAAAAATTTTCGTACCGTTCAAAATATAATGATCATTTTCTACACTCGCTGTCATTCTCATACCGCCGGCATCAGAGCCCGACCCTGACTCTGTTAAACAGTAAGCACCGACCTTTTCCCCTAGTGCCATCGGTTTTAAATACTTCTCCTTCTGCTCCTCTGTACCAAATCTATATATTGGCCAGCATGCCAATGATGTATGAGCAGACAATGTAACACCTGTCGAAGCACATACTTTCGAAAGTTCCTCAACGGCAATAACATAAGCTAAATAATCAAAACCGATGCCGCCATATTTTTCAGGCCAAGGAATACCTGTCAGTCCGAGTTCAGCCATCTTATTAAAAATACTTCTATCAAAGCGTTCTTCATCATCACGAACAGCAGCAGTTGGTGCAACTTCATTTTCTGCAAAATCACGAACCATTTTCCGAAGCATTTCATGTTCATCAGACAGCGAGAAATTCATACGCCTCACATCCCCTTAGTTAAATGTTTATTAATCACTATTTTTTGAATTTCACTCGTCCCTTCGTAAATCTCACATACTTTTGCATCTCTAAACATACGCTCCACTGGATAATCTTTCGTATAGCCATAGCCCCCATATATTTGTATTGCCTCCGTCGTCACTTCCATCGCCGCTCTTGAAGCAAATAGTTTTGCCATCGCTGCTTCTTTCGTACATGAATTATTTTTTTCTTTTAAAAAAGCAGCCTGATATGTTAATAATGCAGCAGCCTCTACTTGTGTCGCCATATCGGCAAGTTTAAAACCGATGCCTTGATAGGCGGCAATTATTTTCCCGAATTGTTTACGCTCTTTCGTATATGTGATTGCATATTGCAATGCTGATTCTGCAATGCCTAATGACTGAGCAGCAATCCCGATTCTGCCGGCATCTAAGTTTGCTAAGGCAATTGAAAAGCCCTTATTCTCTTTGCCAAGTAAGTTTTCAACTGGAACTTCTACATTTTCGAATATGAGCTGCACTGTTTTTGAACCGTTCAGCCCCATTTTTCGTTCGTTTTTTCCTATGACCAGCCCTTTTGTGTTTTTTTCAACGATGAATGCAGAGATCCCGTTACTTTTACGTTCTGGATTTGTAGAAGCAAATACGATATATGTGTCCGCTTCACACCCATTCGTTATAAATACTTTTGAACCATTTAATATATAATGATCATCTTTTTTTACAGCTCGCATTTTTAAGCTGCCGGCATCGGAACCGGACCCAGGCTCTGTTAAACAAAATGCCCCTAAATACTCACCCGCCGCCAGCTTCGGTACATATTTCTGCCTTTGTTGTTCTGTACCGAAGTTGTAAATCGGATTTGTGCCGACAGATGTGTGAACGGATAAAATAACGCCGAGTGCCGGACTGACTTTTGAAATTTCATGAATGGCGATAATATAGGAAATAAAATCTAAGCCTGCTCCACCATATTTTTCTGAGATCGGAATTCCCATCAAACCGAGCAAACCCATTTTTTTTATTATTTCTTTAGGAAATTCTCCATTTTCCATTCTTTCAACAAATGGAGCAACCTCCTTCTCAGCAAAACCCCGGACCATTTGACGAATTATTTGCTGTTGTTCCGTAAAATGAAAATCCATCTATTCACCTCTTTTCTATAAATACAAGATATCAATTATTCAACAAAAATCAGCGATTAAGTATATGTGTAAAAGCCTCTTCCGCTTTTCCTGCCGAGCCTGCCTGCCTTTACATACTTTCTTAAAAGTGGACATGGGCGATATTTATCATCACCGAAT
This sequence comes from Metabacillus fastidiosus NBRC 101226, assembly GCF_001591625.1. Lineage (GTDB taxonomy): Bacteria > Bacillota > Bacilli > Bacillales > Bacillaceae > Metabacillus > Metabacillus fastidiosus. The sequence goes on along the minus strand of NZ_BCVG01000086.1, from coordinate 7,606 downwards.
CCGCTGTGGAGTGTTTCCATAATATAAAGGCATGTATCCAATCCGATAAAATCAGCTAATGTAAGCGGTCCCATTGGATGATTCATACCGAGCTTCATTACTTCATCAATTGCTTCCTTCTTTGCTACCCCTTCAGATAATGTGTAAATTGCTTCATTAATCATCGGCATTAAAATCCGATTGGAAACAAAACCAGGATAGTCATTCACTTCCACTGGAACCTTATTTAATTTTTTCGTTAGCTCTTCAATTACTTCGTAGACCATATCTTCGGTTTCCAATCCTCTAATAATTTCAACGAGCTTCATTACTGGTACTGGATTCATAAAATGCATGCCGATTACTTTTTCAGGGCGATTTGTTGCAGATGCAATTTCTGTGATGGATAGTGAGGAAGTATTTGAAGCTAAAATCGCATGCTCAGGTGCAGTTTTATCAAGTTCTTCGAAAATCTTTAACTTTACTGCCATATTTTCTATTACTGCTTCTATAATGAGGTCAGCATTTTTTGCCGATTGTAAAAGGGTGGATGGCGAGATATTTTTTATGACCTCTTCCCTTCTTACTCCGGTCATTTCCCCTTTCTCGACTTGTCTATGAAGACTGCTCGCTATTTTATTTAAGCCTTTCTTCACTATTCCTTCCTCTAAATCATATAAGATAACGTCAAATTCGGCTTCAGCAAAAACCTGGGCAATCCCTGCCCCCATCTGTCCTGCACCGATCACCATTATTTTATTCACTTCCAAAACTTCATCCCTCCCTTAAAAATTAATGAACTTGGACCATGACTGCATCACCTTGCCCGCCGCCACTGCAAATAGCAGCTATGCCGATACCTCCGCCGCGTCTCTTTAATTCATAAATCAATGTAAGAAGGATCCTCGTTCCACTTGCCCCGATTGGATGCCCTAGTGCAACAGCACCCCCGTTTACATTGACTTTTTCTTCATTTAAACAAGCCAGTTTTATACTCGCTAAAGCAACTGCGGCAAATGCCTCATTGATTTCGAATAAATCGATGTCGTCAGCAGTTTTCCCCGTCTTTCTTAAAAGTTCATTTATAACAAGACCAGGTGTTTTCGGAAAATCCTTCGCTTCAACAGAAATCTCTGCATGACCAATAATTGTTGCTAGTGGCTTTTTATGTTCCAATATTGCTCGTGCCTCGCTCATTAAAACGAGTGCTGCTGCCCCATCGTTTACACCTGGTGCATTTCCAGCAGTTATCGTTCCATCTTGATTAAAAACCGGCTTCAGCGTTGCTAATTTTTCTAAAGAGGTATCTTTGCGTGGGCCTTCATCATTCGAAATAACGGTCACTTCTCCCTTTTTATTTAAAATAGAGACAGGAACAATTTCTTCTCTGAATTTATTTTCTTCGATTGCTTTATTTGCCCGCTCATGACTTCTATAAGCCCATAAGTCCTGTTCTTCCCGGGAAATAATTAATTGTTTTGCTGTTTCATTTCCGTAAGTCCCCATATGCACTCCTGTAAAGCTGCATGTAAGTCCATCTGAAAGCAGGGAATCTTTCACAACGCTATTACCCATCTTCATCCCAAATCTGGCATTAGGTAAAATATATGGCGCCTGACTCATCGATTCCATCCCTCCTGCAACGATCACTTCTTCGTCACCAGAGCGGATAATTTGATCAGCTAATGTAATACTTCTCAATCCAGAAGCACATACCTTATTAATAGTTTCCGTTTTTACATGCCATGGAATTTCTGCATTTCTTGCCGCCTGCCTTGATGGAATCTGTCCTTGCCCACCTTGAATGACATTTCCTAAAATAATTTCTCCTATGTCAGCACTATTGATATTCGCCCTTTTGACTGCTTCCTTTACGGCAATACCGCCAAGCTCAGCAACTGTTAAAGCAGATAAGATTCCTCCTAATTTTCCAAAAGGTGTACGGGCTCCGCTTAAAATGACAGTTTTAGTCATCTTTTTATCTCTCCCCCCTGTTTTTCCTTTCCTTCTATTTTTATGATGAAATTTCACTAGTCATGACGTTTGGGCCGAAGACTGATTTTTCTAACATTTCTGCAACATCATAAGTCCCGACTTCCTCTTCAACTTCTTTCGCCTTCGTACCATCGCTAAGCATCGTTAAGCAATAAGGACAGCCTGAACTGATGACGGAAGGATTTACAGAAAGTGCCTGTTCCGTTCTGACGACATTCATCCTGCTTCCTTTCTTTTCTTCCATCCACATAAGGCCTCCCCCGGCACCGCAGCACATTCCATTTTCACGATTTCTCTCCATTTCAATAAGCTTTACACCCGGAATAGACTGCAAAATTTCCCTTGGCGCCTCATACACTTCGTTATACCTGCCTAAATAGCAGGAATCATGGAAAGTAACTATCTCATCTACTTTATAAATTGGTTTTAGTCTGCCTTCTTTCACAAGCTTTGCGAGCAATTCTGTATGATGAAATACTTCTATTTCCAAGCCGAAATCCGGATATTCATTTTTAAAGCTGTTATAGGCATGAGGATCTATTGTGACGATTTTCTTTATATTGTTTTTTGTAAATTCCTCAATATTGCTTACAGCAAGCTCCTGAAATAAAAATTCATTTCCTAAACGGCGCGGCGTATCTCCTGAATTTTTTTCCTTATTGCCTAAAATTGCAAATGTAACTCCAGCCTTATGAAGCAGCCTTGCAAAGGAGGCAGCTATTTTCTGACTTCGGCTATCATAGGAACCCATTGAACCGACCCAGAATAAATATTCAAATTCACTTCCATCTTTCTTCATTTCCTTCACAGTTGGAATAGAAATATCATCGATCTGATCACGCCACATTGCTCGGTCTTTTCTATTTAATCCCCAAGGATTTCCCTGGCGTTCAATATTCATCATTGCCCGTTGTGCATCTGGCTCGACTTTTCCTTCTGTTAAGACGAGATAACGGCGCATATCAATAATTTTATCGACATGCTCATTCATCACAGGACATTGATCTTCACAATTACGGCATGTAGTACAGGCCCACAGCTCCTCTTCTGTAATCACATCCCCAATTAAGCTGGGGTCATAGCCGGAAGCTTCCTTAGCAAGTTGATTTCCTTCGCTCCGTTGAAAAGCAACTGCCGGCACCCATGGCTGTTTCGATGTTATTGCGGCTCCTTTATTCGTTAGATGGTCACGGAGCTTTAAAATTAAATCCATCGGAGAAAGCAGTTTGCCAGTACCCGTTGCCGGACACATACTTGTGCAGCGGCCACATTCTACACATGCATACAGATCAATCAGCTGTGTCTGCTTAAAATCTTCCACTTTTCCAACTCCGAATTCCTCTTTCGTTTCATCTTCAAAATTAATTTTTTCTAATTTATTTGAGTTTCGGCTTAAGAAAACATTTATTGGTACAGCTATTAAATGAGCATGCTTTGATTGCGGGATATAAACTAAGAAGGCAAGTAAAAGGATTAGGTGAAGCCACCAGGCAATATAGAAAATAGAGATCGCAGCAGTTTTATTTATAAAGCCAAATAGAAATGCAATTGCTGAAGCAATAGGTTCTGTCCATGACAGTGCTTCGTCTTGCCAAATAATATTCATTCCATTTCCAAGCAGTACAGTAAGCATCAGTCCACCGATGAAAAGAAGGACGAACCCAGATTTAAATCCCCGCTTAAGACGAACGAGTTTTTCGATGTAACGACGGTGGAAGGCCAGGACTACTGCGACTAAAATAATAAATGTAATAACTTCCTGAAAAAATGTAAATGATGAGTAGAATGGGCCTAAAGGCAATACAGTACCAGGCTTTAATCCTTTCATAATAAAATCTATTGCTCCAAATTGAACGAGGAGAAAACCGTAAAAAAACATAATATGAATGATCCCGCTTTTTCTATCCTTAAGAAGCTTTTTCTGTCCGAACACATTTACCCATACTTTTTGAAGTCTTTGTTTTATTTTTTTATCAAATTCTACTTTTTCTCCGAGTGCAATATATGCAGCTCTCGTCCGAAGTAAGTAGATAAATAAATAGACAGCATAAATTGTGACAACAGCAAATGCGATAAAATTAACAGTTAACAGCATATTCATCAGCTCTTTCCCCCACTCATCCGATATTTTTAAACACATAAAAATGACCGTATACGAGAAAAATAATGTAAGGCTCGTTAACAAACTCTGTCAGGAGGAGTTTATTTGATTACTGTAGCAATTATTTGTTTTTTCTTCGCAGCAATTATCGTTTGGCTAACAATTGATTATAAAGCTGGAAGGAAGAAGCATCTTCAGCAAGAACGTTATCAATTTTATCCGATGCGGAGAAGTAATTTAGAATTTTATATAGATGGGCACAGCTTTTATAATGAACTTTTTCGGGCAATTAAACAGAGTAAACAATCCGTTCATATTTTGTTTTACATTGTGAAAAATGATGAAATAAGTCATGAATTTCTGACGCTGCTAGGTGAGAAAGCAAAACAAGGTGTTGAAGTGCGACTTCTGCTTGATTATATTGGCGGCAAAGAATTTACTGACAAGGAGATATCGTTATTAAAGCGAAAAGGTGTACATTTCGCCTATGCAAATAAACCGAAATGGCCTTTTTATTTTTACACTTTGCAGGCAAGAAATCACCGAAAAATAACAGTGATTGATGGCGAGATCGGCTTTTTAGGCGGGTTTAATATTGGCAAAGAATATTTAGGACATGATCCAAAATTAGGCTTCTGGCGGGATTACCATTTACGCCTTACTAATGAAGGTGTTACAGACCTCCAACAGCAATTTTCTAAAGACTGGTTTAAAGCGACCTCTGAAGATTTAACAAGTAATCAAACTTATTTCCCTAAACTACTTCCGGGTAAATTAGAGCAGAGATTTCTTTCAACCAATGGCAGTTTCTTAAAGAAATATTTCATTTCTTTAATCCAATCTGCAAAAAAAGAAATACTCATTTGTACACCATATTTTATTCCGGGTAAAAAAATTCAACAAGAATTAATAAAAGCTGCAAAACGTGGAGTAAATGTGAAGGTTTTGGTACCTATGAAGGCAGATCACCCACTTGTAAGAGAAGCTTCTTTCCCTTATTATGGGCCGCTTATTCTGGCCGGGTGTGAAATTTACCGATTCTACCATGGGTTCTATCATTCAAAAGTATTTGTTGTAGACGATAATACTTGTGATATCGGTACAGCCAATTTTGATAAGCGCAGTTTTTATATTAATGATGAGATGAATTGTCTTATTTATGATGTGGATTTTATCCAAAGGGTGAAAGAATCGGTTTATGAGGATTTTACACGCTCTGAAAAATTAACATATGAATTTTTAAAGAAGAGACCGATTAGTGAACGGGGCAAGGAATTACTAGCCAGTATGATATCTTATTTTTTATAGGAAAAGAAACAGCATTCCTGGCTTTAGGAATGCTGTCTTTTTTATTACATTTTCTCAGGTGAGGATACACCGATTAATGTTAATGCATTTTTCAACGTAATTTGTGTTGCTTTCATTAAACCGAGACGAGCACTGCTCTTTTCAGTATTGTCTGCATCAAGCACTTTTTCCGCATTGTAAAAACTGTGTAGTGTAGAAGCAAGATCGAAAATATAATTTGTAATTCGGTGCGGAATTCTCTTTGTTGCAGCTTCTGTTACTGCCTGTGGGAATTCACCAAGTTTTTTCAATAGATCGATTTCTTTTTCAGATGTAATTTCATCAAGTTTTAAATCTGCATCATATGATAACCCTTGTTCATCTCCCTGACGAAGCATACTGCAAATTCTAGCATGTGCATATTGTGCATAGTAAACAGGGTTTTCATTTGATTTTGAAACAGCCAAATCTAAATCAAAGTCCATATGTGTGTCACTGCTTCTCATCGCAAAGAAGTAACGCACTGCATCAAGACCAACCTCTTCAATTAAATCTCTCATCGTAACAGCTTTACCTGTACGTTTACTCATCTTCATTTTTTCACCATCTTTATAAAGATGAACGAGCTGAATAATTTCCACTTCAAGTGTATCTTTCTCATAACCAAGTGCTTCGATCGCAGCTTTCATCCGTGGAATGTAGCCATGATGATCCGCACCCCAAATATTAATCAGCTTTGTAAAACCACGGTCAAGCTTATCTTTATGGTAAGCAATATCAGGTGTTAAATATGTGTAGGAGCCGTCCTGTTTAATTAAAACACGGTTTTTATCATCTCCGAAAACAGTAGAGTTAAACCATGTTGCGCCGTCTTCTTCATAAATATGCCCTGTTTCTCTTAACGCTGCTAATGCTGTATCAATTTTACCATTATGGTATAAAGAAGTTTCTGAATACCATACATCAAAAGCAACACGGAACTCTTCTAAATCTGCTTTAAGCTTATCAAGCTCATACTTTAAACCATATTCTCTGAAAAATGCTTGTCTCTCTTCCACCGTTTCATTCGCAAAACGATCACCAAACTCTTCCACAAGTTTTTTGCCGATCCCGATAATATCTTCCCCTTGATATCCATCTTCAGGCATTGGTGTATCATGTCCTAATGCTTGGAAATAACGCGCTTCTACAGATAATGTTAAATTATTAATTTGATTTCCTGCATCATTGATGTAATATTCACGGGAAACATCATAGCCTGCTTTCGATAAAACATTGCATAAAGAATCTCCGACAGCAGCACCACGGGCATGGCCTAAATGCAAGTCGCCAGTCGGATTCGCGGAAACGAATTCCACTTGGACTCTTTCATTATTCCCTACATTTGTTTCTCCGTATTTTTCACCAGCTGAAATAATTGCTGGAATTAAATCCGTTAAATAGCTGTTATTCATGTAAAAATTAATGAATCCCGGTCCAGCAATTTCAATTTTTTCAATTGATGCTTTTCCTTTATCAAAATTTGCGACGATTTCATCAGCAATTGCACGAGGAGCTTTTTTAGCAACTCTTGCTAACTGCATCGCAAGGTTTGTTGAGTAATCCCCATGTGCTTTCTCTTTCGGAAGCTCTAGCAGAATGGCTGGAATTTGTGCTTCCTCTGCAAGACCGGCCTTTACAGCCGCCGCTTTTATTTCTTCTTTTAAACGCTCTTTCACTTGTTCAACGATATTCACGCTTACTCCTCCTTAAGTTATCTTTTTAAATGTAATCGTTAAAGTATGTAAATGTTTGTCATTTTCGCCTATTTGCAAGTCATATATAATAACAGCTTTTCCTTCTTTCACATCGTTATCCTTTTCAATAAGAAGTGATTTCGTTCTCGTATCAAGCTGCATTTTACCAAACGGTGTAGAATAGTCAGTTAAAGTATGCTCCTGCTCAATAAAATTCTGCCTCATTCTAACAGCGCCGCTTCTCATAATTGTAACTTCCTGTTCCCTTAGTTTCACAGTTGTTTTTACCGCACCAAGCTCATGTGTCTCTTCATATCTTAAATAGACTGTGCTGCCTTTTACCGTACATTCCCCTTCTGTATAAAGCTCAATTTTCTCTTTTTCACCATCATGTTCCTGTTGTATTTCAGAAAGGACTTTTATTTGAACAGGTGTGCTTATTGACATTATAACACTTCCTTTTCATCATCCGTCTATAAAGTGAAACTTCCATCAGTGGGGGTTTTTC
>NZ_BCVG01000085.1 GCF_001591625.1 Metabacillus fastidiosus NBRC 101226 | reverse complement strand
AGTAAAATCAAGGATTTAGTGACAGGGCCTTTCAGCTTTTAAAACTTATTAGGGACTTATCGGACAGCCCCGTTAAAATTACTGCATGTTGCCGTATAAATCTTCTAAAGGCTTCATAATAATTTTGTTTAATTGATTAACAAGTACACTCATACGTTGTTCGACTTCCATTAATTGAGAAATCTTTTCATTTTGTTGAACTTCTTGTGCTTTCTGCTGTGCTTTTTCTACTTCTTCTTGTGTAATTTCTTGCCCAGCCATTTGCTTCTGCTGCAATTCTAATTGTATTATACGGAAGTCATCAAACAATTGTTTTGCCTGTGGATCTCCGTTCACTTCACTATAAAGTGCTGTTAACTGTTTATATTCATCAGCTTCTCTTAAAAGTTTTTCTAAATCGTACGCAACATCATATATATTCTCTGCCATATGATGAGCCTCCCTTCCATATTTGCTCTTAAGCTCTTTCCACTATAACAAACTATTAAGAAAAATGCAGTTATATTACTCAATAAAAGTACAAGGAGTTAAGCATTAAAACTTAATTAAAAATCTATGCCTCCTCATTTCTCAAAATAGCAAAGCGAATATTCCTTGGAATATTCCAATAATTCCGCCTAATAATGCTCCTAAATACGTAATCATCTTAAATTCTCTTCGTGAAATAGACAAAATCATGTCCTCTAAACGTTCAACAGCAAATGTAGAAACTTGTTCTCTTACTACTTCTTCTAATTTTAATTTCCCCAATAATTCATGAATATTCCCTTCTAAATAATGAAGAACTTTATCAATAACAAGAGGCAGAAGTTTTTCATTTATATATGCTTCATAAGTTTGAATATATACGGACAGAGGCTTATCAAATAAATCGTCAACATTCATTCTGCTAACAATTCCCTCGATTAATTCCTTGCCAAGCTTTTCAATATTCCACTTTTCTTCTACATCACTTAAGTTAAGTGCCTGAATTTTCAGCCATTCCCTCTCAATGACAGAAGCCAGCATTTTTACCGTTCCGTCATTTCGTAAAAACTTAATTATTTCAGGCTGAACTTTATCTATTAAACTTGAATTCCCTAAAAACATTTGTAGCATATTTCCAAGCATTCCGCTGCGTGTCGCTAAAAAGTCGTCGATCATTTTTTTCAAGCGCTGTTTCCCTTCAGCACTTTCAAAATATTCAATTCCTTTTACAGCAATGAACTGGGCTATTTTTGGAATTGATTCATTAATCTTGCTGGAGAAGTGAGCTGGAATTAATTCTTCTAATGATTTCTCTTTATTCTCCATTAAAAATGCTTCATATTTTAAATGTAAAAATACTTGAATTTTTTCTTGAACAAATTGCGGAGCATTATTTATACCAGCTGCTGACAATAATTGTGAAGCAGATTTCTCAGTATTTACGATTTTATTCATTTCAGCCTGCCCCCATGTCAGGAGCTGAGCTTTAAATTCAGCCTGCTGAAATTTCCGATTAATTCCTTCTGGTGTTAATAAATGCTGAACAACCATCTTTCCCATTTGATTTGCTAATTCATCCCGTCTTTTTGGAATAAGACCTGGAGTGAACGGTATTCTTTTTCCGAAAATATATACTGGTTTATATGGATGAAATAACATTTTTATCGCCAAATGATTCGTTATTCCGCCGATTATTGCCCCAACTGCAACCATAAATAAAATCATTAAAAAAGCGGTCATTTCCATTTACCTTCCAAATTTCACCTATTTTAATTTCTATACATACGATATCGTATGAACATTAAGCCTATGGAAATATTATAGTGCTAGTGCGAACTGTGAGCAAATGAGGGATAATTATAATGACTAAAAAAATCGAAATTTCTTCATATTCAAGCTCCACTCAGCATGCTGAATGCAGAATAAGTAAAAAACTGCGTAAAGAACTCCAATTACCAAATGATTTAAAACAGTTAAAAATTCGGTGCAGTATGCATAGTGTTACATGTAATGTCGTATTTATAAACGAGGATCGCCTTGCTTTATCTGTAACAGATGAAGCTTTACAGCTATTGCGCCTTCCGATCCCTATTACTCTTCAGGGAAAAATAAATAAAAAAAATGAACTGATTCTCGGACCCGTAATAGCGGTGTTAACAGAAGAAAAAACAAAACAAGATCATCTTTTCGGACCAACAGATCAATTTTACAAAGAATTAGCACAATATTGTGCGCAAAACGGTTTTCTTTTTTATGTTTTTTCTATCCCATTGTATGACGACAAAGAAATGCATGGATATGTACTAAAACAAAATAATTGGGAAAAGTATACTGTTCCATATCCACAAGTCGTTCATAATCGCCTCCACTCCCGATCAAAGGAACGGTCTGACGATTTTTCAAAAGTTGCAGCCGATTTAACAAAGAAGAAAGTTCCATACTTTAATGATCGTTTTTTAAATAAATGGGAAGTCCATCGAATTCTTTCAGCAAATGAACATCTAATTCCTTATTTACCTTATACCGAGCTTTTAACCTCAAAAATGCAATTTGAAAGAATGGTTCTAGCAACAGATGATCTTTTTATTAAACCGATAAACGGGAGCCAAGGAAGACGAATTTTCCGGGTCACACATAATCATGGAAAATTCTTCTTAGATTACACGACATTTTCTGGAAAATTAGAAACAGAATTCTTATCCTTACAAAAATTATATAAGGCTCTTTATCCAAGATTAAAACGAGAGAAATTTCTATTACAAGAAACGATTCAATTGCAAACATACAATAATCGTCCACTCGATTTTCGTTTTCTTTGTCATAAAAAAAGATTTCATAAATGGAAAGTGACATCAGCTGTCGCAAGAGTCTCTGCTAGAAATGAATTTGTTGCTAATTTAGCAAGAGGCGGAGAACTTTTAGGCATCAAACAAGTATTGCAGCAGCTATATGGAGAAAAGAAAAGCCAGCATATTCGTAAATTACTCGGAGAATTGTCAATCGAAATTGCAAATGCTATTTGCCTTCACGTTGATGGAGAATTCGGGGAATTTGGAATCGACTTAGCACTGGACTCAAAGGGACATCCGTGGATTATAGAAGTGAATACAAAGCCTTCAAAAAAGACAGGAGATACAGAATGGAAAGTAAGACCATCAGCAAAAGCTATTATTAATTACTGTTTATCTCTATATGAAATGAATAAAAAGCAGTGAGATGATAAGGAGTGGAATAAATGGAACTCGTAACATTCGGTTTTTTAACGGTTCATGATAAACATGAAAAAAAATATGCAACAGAAATCGCTAAAAGAAGCTCCCATTACAATATTCAGTGCGTAAGATTTAAGCCAACAAATATTGATCCTTCTACATTGAAAGTTAAGGGAGAAATGTATGATGATAAAATAAATGAATGGGTTCCTTCCACTTTCAATATTCCAGCCTATCTTTACGACCGTTGTTTTTATCAGGCTGGGGATCAATTAAAGAAAGGCAAGCTTATCGTAGACTGGTTAAAGAAAAATCCGCAAACGATGTTTTTAGGATGTGGTCTTCCAAATAAATGGACTGTTTATGAAACATTAAAAAAAGATTCTGTCCTTTCAAGTTATTTTCCTGAAACGAATTTAGTGAAATCAATTAGCCATATTAAAAAGGTTTTACTTAAAAATGGTTCCTGCCTTTTAAAACCGATCAATGGTTCAAGAGGAAATGGCATCGTTGCCGTTTATTATAACAATAAAAAAGTAACTGCTATTTATCATAAAGGGCGTAATAAACAAAAGAAAGAATTTCATAAACTTTCCCGCTTCGATATTTTCTGTGAAAGCTTATTAAAGCAACATACTTATCTCATCCAGCCGCTCTTAAATTTAATTGATGCACACGGCTATCCGTTTGATATACGTCTCTTCTTGCAAAAGAATAAACAAGGGCAATGGGAATTAGTAGGAAAAGGAATTCGAAAAGGATATTACGGCTCCTTTCTTTCTAATTTAAGCGGCGGCGGCGAAAGTATATCATATGATGAATGGCTCACTTCATTATCTGCCACACAAAAAATAATTTTTGAAAGTGAGCTTCAAACGATATGCGAGAGACTCCCGCTCTTCTTAGAAGAGAATATCGATCATTTATTTGAACTCGGTCTGGATATTGGGCTTGCAAAAGATGGCTCTGTCTGGATTTTAGATATTAACTCTAAGCCTGGTAGGCAGCTTCTTTTACAAACAGAGAAATCACTTGAAGAAAAATTATATCATGCTCCACTCGCCTACTGTAAATATTTATCCGAACAAAAGTAGGAAAATACTGTCTTACCTGTCATTTAAATAGACGACGAAGACCTTCGTTCTAAAGGAGTCGAGATAAATGGGCAAAACATATACTGTACAGTTTATTAACAAAAGCACTAAAACAATTATTTTACCAGAAGCAATGAGAAACAAAGGAAAAATAGAAAAAATTGCTTTTGGTACCTTATTTTCTGCTTGTCAAACAGAGTATAAAAAAGATCTTGAAAACCGCATCCTTATTTCAAAAGAAATTGTAAATAAAATAAAAATAAGAGATGGAATAAACATCCATCTAGTAATACATGATGGAACTCTTCATCTAGGACCATTAATCGGAATTTTCACTGCTGGATTTACAAAGTCTTCTTTACGGCCAACCGGGGGGAGATCATTATTCTTCTCTAAATATTTATCCATCCAGCAATCATTAGGAATATGCGCATTTATATTTGGGGCTCACCATATTAATTGGGAAGAAGGAACAATTGATGGATTTATTTATGCTAAAGAAGGTTTTAAACAAGTGACTCTCCCCTTCCCAGATGTTATTTATGACCGTTTGCCAAATCGAAAAGTTGAAAAACTGCAGAAAATAAAAAAAGCAAAAAATAGATTAAGAAAAAGCTATTCTATTCCATGGTATAATCCAGGATTTTTTAATAAATGGGATATCCACAAGCTGATTATTAACGATCTTTCTGTTTCCTCTTATTTACCAGAAACATATATTAATCCGACCACCAGTAAAATGGAAGAAATGTTAAAAAAATATAAAAGCATCTTTTTAAAGCCTGCAAATGGCAGTCTCGGTCTCGGTGTCTTCCAACTAATGTATTCAAAAGAAGAAAATCAATATTTTTCAAGATATCGTGATAAAAAATCCAGAAATAGATTAAAAAAATTCCCTTCATTAGAACATTTCCTAAAACATGCTTTTCAAGATCGCACACTTTCAGATTATTTAGCACAGCAAGGAATAAAACTTATCAGGTTCGATAAAAATCAACTCGACTTTCGCATCCATACAAATAAAGATGAGTTTGGAAATTGGAAGGTAACGGCATTAGCTGCTAAAGTCGCTGGTAAAGGAAGTGTAACGACACATTTAAATAACGGAGGTGTCGTTAAAACATTAGAAGAGATTTACACAAATGAACAGGAAAGAAATCATATAATGCATCTTTTAACAGAGGCAGCAATTAAACTAAGTGTCTCTATCGACAAACATGTTAACGGTTTTATCGGTGAAATTGGATTTGATCTTGGTCTCGATCAGGACGGGAAAATTTGGATGTTTGAAGCTAACTCAAAACCAGGCAGGTCTATCTTCTCCTATCCTAAATTAAAAAAAGCTGATTTATATTCAAGAAAACTTGCTTTACTCTACGGACGCTTTTTAGCGGAAAAAGCGATTAAAGAGCCAGGGAGATTACACGAATGAATTCATATTTCCCATTAGTCGGTATTCTGGTGAGTAAAGGATCAAAAGAGAATATTTTTCGCGGTGATAAATTATTTTTAAGAGGGATTCAGCAAGAGGTTCAAAAAATCGGCGGATTATCATTCGTATTTACACCAGACGGTTTCTCTTCCACACAAGTGACCGGTTATTTCTATGTAGATAAAACAAAGAAATGGGCAAAAGCTGTCTTCCCTTTACCAAATGTAGTATATAATCGTATTTCTTCCCGAAAAGCAGAAACAAAAAATCCTTTTATCCAAGTAGTAAATCAGTGCTATCAAAAAAATATTCCTTTTTTCAATGATTCTTTTTTTAATAAATGGACCATCCATCAAATATTACAGCAAAATAAACAGCTTCTTCCTCATCTTCCAAAAACGATCATATACAGTGATCTAAATTCTGTTTTTTCCATGCTGTACCGCTTTAAATCCATCTACTTAAAACCGGTTCAAGGCTATAAAGGAAAAGGAATTTTTAAAGTTTCTTTTCATAAAGGATTATATGAACTATATGAACAAGAAGAAAAAACAACCTTCACAAAAGAAGAACTTTCTGAAGAAATCAAAAAAAGAATAGAAGAGAAACAATACATTATTCAGAAAGAAATTAAAACAGATCAATTTGAGCAATGCAAATATGATTTGCGCGCAATTTGCATATATGATGAGAAACGCTATAACACCATTAACATTGGTGTTCGTAAAGCAAATAAAGGAAATATTTTAACACATGTACCAAATGGCGGCGAAATTATCCATTTGGATAAAATTAAAAACAGATACGATAAAAATGAAATTTTTTGGCTCGCTGATGAAGTTGGAAAAAGTATTTCAGCTGCGTATCATTTCGTTGGTGAATTTTCACTTGATATTGGACTATCCCGAAATGGACATCCTTATATATTTGATATCAACTCAAAGCCGATGATTTTTGATGAAGAATATATCCAGAACAAAAGAAATAAGGAACTGGCAAAACTCTTTCATACACTGGCAGTAAAACGAAAGGAAATAGAGCCTCCATTTCATAGGTAGAGACATTACTGCATAAACTACTCTTGAAGCGGAGGTGAATATTAATGAATAAAAATGAGTTCTCCAAAGATATTCATCATGAGGGACGCGATAAAGCCTTTCTTGATATTGACCGGATGATTAATGAAGGCTTATCAGGGGGTTCTGTTCATGGCAGAGGAGAGATAACAAATATTGAAGAAGCAAGGGATTTAGTAAAGGAAGATCCCCCTTCTGCGACTAATGAAAAAGAGGCTGAATAAAGCCTCTTTTTAGTATAAAATTGACAGGCATATTATACAATTTCTATAGGTGTTCTAAACCTGCTGAAATATTTTAGCTTTACAAAGGATTGGTGAGACTTAGAAATAAAATCTTGCTTAAAAGGGGAATGATATGATGGCGGAGTTAAAGTTAGAACATATTTATAAACAATACGATAAAAATATCATTGCTGTTCAAGATTTTAACCTACATATTAAAGATAAAGAGTTCATCGTTTTTGTAGGCCCTTCAGGATGCGGGAAATCAACGACACTTAGAATGATCGCTGGACTTGAAGAAATTTCAAAAGGCAGTTTTTTTATTGATGGAAAGAAAATGAATAATGTTGCACCGAAGGATCGTGATATTGCGATGGTTTTTCAAAACTATGCACTTTATCCTCATATGACTGTTTATGATAACATGGCATTCGGTCTTAAACTTCGTAAATTTTCAAAAAGTGAAATTGAGCAGCGCGTAAAAGAGGCAGCCCGTATATTAGGACTCGAACAATATTTAAATCGAAAGCCAAAGGCACTATCAGGGGGACAGCGTCAACGCGTTGCATTAGGACGAGCAATTGTGCGGGATGCAAAAGTTTTTCTAATGGATGAGCCGCTTTCGAATTTGGATGCAAAACTTCGTGTGCAAATGCGCGCGGAAATTACAAAATTACATCAGCGTTTACAAACAACAACGATCTATGTAACACATGACCAGACAGAAGCAATGACGATGGCAACTCGGCTAGTCGTTATGAAAGATGGGATAATCCAGCAAATAGGTGCACCGAAGACAGTTTATGAAGAACCTGAAAATGTATTTGTCGGAGGATTTATCGGTTCACCTGCTATGAATTTCTTTACCGGCATGTTATTAGATGGGAAAGTCAGCATCGGCAATACATTCATTACTGTTCCAAAAGAAAAAATGAAATATTTACATGATCAGCAATACGTAAATAAAGAAATCATTATGGGGATCCGTCCTGAAAATATTCATGATAATCCTGCCTTTATTTCCTCATCAGCAGGGACAAAAGTTGATGCGAAAATTGAAGTTGCTGAATTAACCGGTGCCGAAACAATCGTTCATTCAAGAATAGATAATCAATCATTTATCGCCCGGATCAATTCACGTTCAGACCTCTCCCCTAATGAAAGTATCAATTTAGCATTTGATATGAGCAAGGCCCATTTTTTCAATAAAGAAACAGAAATACGTATTCATCCAAGTGATTCCTATTAATATCATTAAATCTTCTCAGCCCTTCTCACTGTAAAACACTATATACGAGTGATAGAAGGGCCGTAGTTTTTATTACTCAGCAATTATATTGTTTTCTTCATGCATACAATTTGGGCAAATATAATAATGAATGCATTGCTTCTTTTCCAATGACTGCTCTACTCCATCAAAGAGCTTCATTATTTCTATATCCATGTAAGGACTATAATCATCTAAATAATCTGTTATTTTTCCATTATCACTCATAATTGTTTGACAATTAGGACATTGAAAAATACGTGTCTCTAAGCCATTACATAACGGACAGACGTCCATCTCCCCCATCCCCTTTCTTCAGTTCCTATCTATATCGTCCCACATATAAAAATGAAATATGTAATCCTTTAAAACTAATGGATAAAATTACCTAAAAATAAATGAATAGAGGCTTTTTTAAAAAACCATAATACTTAGTAACAACACAAACAAATTCACTTCACTACTTTTCAATCATTGGGTTAAGCCAATTAAGGGCTAAATCATACTGGTGCAATTCCAGTTAACCCAGCCATTAAAAACTAATGAGGAGATGAATGAAAGATGGCACAAAACAATTCAAACAGCAATTCGTCAAATCAACTATTAGTACCTGGAGCACAACAAGCAATTGACCAAATGAAGTATGAAATTGCTTCTGAATTTGGTGTAAACTTAGGAGCTGACACAACTTCTCGTGCTAACGGTTCTGTTGGTGGAGAAATTACAAAGCGTTTAGTGTCAATGGCTCAACAGTCATTAGGCAACTTCAGCAAATAAAAATTTCATAATTTGGCCTATAGAGGCTGACACATATGTGTCAGCCTCTTATTTTTGTTTAGTTTACATTAAATAACTTTCTGTTTCAGCCGATATAAACTAGAGAACATTCTCGAATCTATATACAAAAGGAGCATTCCTATGGGGTTTTTAAGAAGAGAGAAATTCCGTGCACCCGGAATTATTGATAATCTGGATGATGTTATGCATCGCGTCGTATTAAAAGTGGACGAAAAAGATTTAAAAAGACAAATTAAAATGGTTAATCTAACGACTGAAGATTTAGCCATTTCATTGAAATTACAGCCTTATGTAGAAGAAAATATTGATTATATTGTCGGTGCTTTTTATAAATCATTTGAAGCGGAATCAGCCCTAATTGATATTATTAATGAAAATAGTACAATCGACCGTTTAAAGAAAACGTTGCATACACATGTTTTGAATATGTTTAATGGAAAATTTGACCAAGGTGAAGTAGAACGCCTTAGACGAATTGCATATATACATGTAAAAATTGGACTTACTGCAAAATGGTATATGGCAGCTTTCCAACAATTATTATATTCAGTTATTAAAACTGTTGAAGAACACTGTACAACCCATGAGGAACTATTAAAAGTAATTAATACTCTCACAAAAATATTTAATATCGAGCAGCAGATCGTTTTAGAAGCATACGATACGGAATATGAAGCAAAACGAGCGGAACTGGAACAGACAAAAAACGCAGTACGTACGCAAGTAAATGATACAGCTAGACAGCTTGCAGCAATCGCTGAAGAAACAAATGCATTTATCGAAGAAATTAACGCCCAATCTAAGGAAATCGCCTCTTACTCAATTGACCATTTAGAAGTAGCTGCAACCGCCGAGGAACAAGCTCATAACGGAAAACAGGATTTAGATAAACAATCCGAATTAATGAACTTTATCCAGCAAAGTACAGAAAGTATTACAGATCAAATGAAATTATTACAGCAAACATCAGAAAAAATTAACCATGTTGTTGCAATTGTTACATCCATTGCAGAACAGACAAATTTATTAGCCTTAAATGCAGCAATTGAATCAGCTCGTGCAGGTGAAGCAGGTAAAGGTTTCGCTGTTGTAGCAAGTGAAGTGCGAAAACTTGCTGAGGAGACGAAGAACTCTGTTCAAGGCGTATCGGGATTAATTGCTGATATTCATAAGCAAGTAGACAGTATGTCAACCTCTATTAACGAAGTAGCAGAATTAACGGCAAAAGGTACTGTCCAAATGAAAGATATGAACTCATTCTTTGACACAATTTTAGAAATTATGAACAATAATAAAACCCAAAGTGAACAAACGAAGACTGATCTTGCCAACTTCACACATGTCATTGATGATGTTACACATGCTATCTCACAAATTGCCGAGACTTCAGATGGTTTAAAAACTTTATCTGAATCGATGTAAATAGGTAAAGCTAGGGGGATCCCCCTAGCTTTTTCATTTGTATCCTCAAACATTCTCCTTGTCCCATTCAATTTAAAAATGGTATATTGAGACTTCGGGCTAAATGAATATATCATAATAAGCTATAATTTTTAAAAAGAATAGTTGCTTATTCATAGCTTCTATCTTATGATGTAATATATAATAACCACTACATATTGATATTAAATACAAACTAAATAACTATATATTGAATTTACCGTGAGCGATAGGTGCTAATATAGCTTAAAAGGGAATCTGGTGAAAATCCAGAACTGTCCCCGCAACTGTATGTGTGACGAACTTAGGAAATGCCACTTTAAATCTTGAAATATAAGATTTATGGGAAGGCCTTAAGGAGTAGGACAAAGCACAAGTCAGGAGACCTGCCTAGAGCTTGCATAAGTTTTTGAAATCTTCGGGAATTGAGATGATGAAACGATGGTTTAATAAAGAGAATTATCTTCTCTTTATACTGTCGTTTGATCCGCTCAAATCCTTGAGCGGCTTTTTTATTGTAAAGGAGAGGATTTTCAATGAGTATGAAAACCGCTACACAGCCAATAATTACAAATGAAATAGAATTTAGTGAGTCACCTTACGATTTTCATAGATTAAAAACATCCATTACAAGTTTTGGACAAGATTACCCATCACTTGATCTTACATCATATATTGAAAGAATTGATCAAACAATTAAGCAGAGAGAACAGTATACTACCTCTCAATTAACAAATCTTTTAATTTTAGAAGGTCTTTCAAATATTACCGAATCTGAACCTGACTGGACATATTTTTGTTCACAAATTTATTTAAAACAGCTTTACAATGAAGCCTCAGTAAATCGCAAGTATGATGCAGGCGAAAAATACGGCAGCTTCCTCCAACTTTTAAAAACGTTGCATAAAGAAGGAATTTACAGTTCATTGCTTCTTGACCATTATTCTGAAGAAGAAATTAACACACTTGGTACTATTATAGACCCAGAGCGAGACAAACTTTTTACATACATCGGTCTTAGAACATTAGCAGATCGCTATTTAGCACGTGATTATAAAAAACAAGTTTTTGAATTGCCACAAGAACGCTTTTTAATTATCGCGATGACATTAATGGTAAATGAAGAGAAGAATGCTCGTTTAAAGCTAGTCGAAGAAGCATACTGGGCAATGAGTAATCTGTATATGACAGTCGCAACTCCTACCCTATCAAATGCTGGAAAGCCTGTCGGACAACTTTCAAGCTGCTTTATCGATAAAATAGATGACAGTTTACAAGGAATTTTCGATAGCAACACAGATATTGCAAATCTTTCGAAAGCCGGCGGCGGGATCGGTGTTTATCTCGGTGCTGTAAGAAGTCGCGGCAGTGATATTAAAGGCTATAAAGGTGTTTCATCAGGGGTAATTCCATGGATGAAACAGCTAAATAACACAGCAGTCAGCGTTGACCAGCTGGGACAGCGTAAAGGTGCTATTGCCGTCTATTTAGACGTTTGGCATAAAGATATTTATTCATTCTTAGATAGTAAATTAAACAATGGTGATGAACGCCTGCGTACACATGATTTATTTACTGGTGTTTGTATACCTGATTTATTTATGGAACAAGTTGAAGCTCGTGCGGATTGGCATTTATTCGATCCTCATGAAGTTCGTACAGTTATGGGCTACAGCCTTGAAGATCATTTTGATGAAGAAAAAGGAAATGGCAGCTTCCGTAAGAAATATTGGGAATGTGTAGAGAATGAAAGCTTATCACGTGAAACTGTTCCAGCGATTGATATTATGAAGCGCATTATGATCAGTCAACTTGAAGCTGGGACACCGTATATGTTCTATCGTGATGAAGTGAACCGTAAAAACGCGAATTCCCATCAGGGAATGATTTACTGTAGTAACTTATGTACGGAAATTACACAAAATATGAGTGCAACAACAGTCGATGAACAATACACAGAAGATGGAAAAATCATTACAGTAAAAACACCTGGTGACTTCGTTGTATGTAATCTCTCTTCTATTAATTTAGCAAAAGCTGTTACAGAAGATGTTTTGGAAAGATTAGTTTCTATCCAAGTTAGAATGTTAGACAACGTAATCGACTTAAATACGATCCCTGTTCTTCAAGCTAAGTTAACGAATGAAAAATATCGTGCTATCGGTCTCGGTACATTCGGGTGGCATCATTTATTAGCTTTAAAGAAAATAACTTGGGAAAGTGATGAAGCAGTACAGTATGCAGATTCTCTTTATGAGAAAATTTCTTTCTTAACAATTAAAGCTAGTATGGAGCTTGCCAAGGAAAAAGGTGCTTACCCTGTTTTTGAAAACTCAGACTGGCAAACTGGCGAGTATTTCACAAAACGTGAACTTGCTTCCCCTGCCTGGGATGAACTAAAGAAAAATGTGAGTGAATTTGGAATCCGGAATGGCTACTTAATGGCTGTTGCACCAAATGCATCAACATCCATTATTGCGGGCAGTACAGCTAGTATTGATCCTATTTTCCAAAAAGTATATTCAGAAGAGAAAAAAGATTATAAAATTCCAGTAACTGCTCCAGATTTAAGTGCAGAAACAACATGGTTCTATAAATCTGCTTATTTTATTGATCAGCAGTGGAGCATTAAACAAAATGCGAAACGCCAGCGACATATAGACCAGGCAATTTCATTTAACATATATGTACAAAATACAATTAAAGCAATTGACTTGCTAAATATTCATATCGCTGCTTGGAAAGAAGGATTAAAAACAACATACTATGTTCGTTCTACTTCCAGTCTTATTGAAGATTGTGACTCATGTGCGAGCTAATTAATCAAATTTGAGTTTCGCTGATATATCCGAGATCTTTCTTATATATCAGCGAAATTTCATTCATATATCGAATCTTTATAAAGGAGTGACAAACATGGCTAATAATATTTTACAAACAAGAACAATCATGGACCCTACAGCTCCGAACCGTTCTACTGCTATAATTAACGGGAAAAGCTCAAATGTTTTAAACTGGGATGATGTAGCCTACTCTTGGGCATACCCTAAATATAAAAAAATGCTTGCGAACTTCTGGACACCATTTGAAATTAATATGGCACAAGATATTAAACAATATCCGCAGCTTTCTGAAGATGAAAAAGAAGCATTCTTGAAAATAATCGGATTACTGGCACTTCTTGACAGTATTCAAACAGATTATGCAGGAAGAGTTGCTGACTATATAACAGATTCAAGTGTGAATGCACTTATGATCATGCTTGCCCAGCAAGAAGTTATCCACAATCATTCTTATTCATATGTACTATCTAGTATTGTTCCAAAACATGTACAAGATGAAGTGTTTGACTACTGGAGAAGTGAAGAGATTTTAAGAACGAGAAATGATTTCGTAACAAATGGCTATAAATCATTTGCTGAAGAGGCATCTGTTGAAAATTTATTAAAATCAATTGTCTATGATGTTATTTTAGAAGGATTATTTTTCTATTCAGGTTTTGCTTTCTTCTATAATCTGGCTCGTAATCAAAAGATGGTTGCAACAAGTACAATGGTTAATTATATTAATCGGGATGAGCAAATTCATGTTGATCTCTTTGTAAAGATCTTCAAAGAAATTTTAAATGAGTATCCCGAATATAATAATGCGGAGCTTGCTGATTTTGTACAAAAAACATTTGTAAAAGCAGTAGAATTAGAAATCGACTGGGCAAGATCAATCATTGGAAATAAAATGGATGGATTAAACATTACTGATGTTGAAAGCTATATTAAATTTTATGCAAATGTACGTTGTAACCAGTTAGGATTCGAACGTCCCTTCGAAGGATACCGAACAAATCCGCTTAAATGGATTAAAGCATATGAAGAAGTTGATTTAGGGAAATCAGATTTCTTTGAACAAAAATCACGTCAATATACAAAAGTAAACCATGTTGATAATGGTTTTGATGATCTTTAAAAAGCAGGAACAGGACCAATTCAGGTCCTGTTTCCTTCCTAAAAACTAGACTCTTCTTCTTTCTATCTTTTACAATTTTTCATCATAAATAATGACAATCTAAAAGAGCTTCATACTTAAAAAATTGTTCTTCAAAGGCTTTTTCATCCACGTATATATATATCACAATAATGATTATTTTTTAAATATTTAGGCAACTTCGTTTATTTTTATTTATTAAGCATGTTATAATTATTTTAGTAGAGAAAATCTCTCATATGTACATCCAAAGTTATTCCTATTATATACATTATTTGTTTATAATCTGTCATTTAGAATATCATTATAAATAACAGAATTCTTATTGCAGTACATAGTGCTTAACTTCAATAAGAAAGCAGAAAATCTCGAATAATTATCTTAAATTTATGTATATTAGGGAAATTTACTATTTCAATCAGAGGTGAGATAAATGAATTTAAATAATTGGTTTGATAAAGGTTTAACAAAAGATCAATATATTGAAAAAATGTCTGTAAATAAAGATGAAATGCTCTCTATCTATGAACGTTTCCATTTAAATGAGGATGATATTACTTTTTTAGAAAGAATCCAGGAAAAGAATTTAAAAGTTATCGTCTTATCTGAAGACTGGTGTGGAGATGCATTAGTAAATAACCCTATCTTACTAAAAGTTGCTGAAGCAGCAAATATAGATGTCCGCTTTTTATTACGTGATGAAAACTTAGAGCTTATGGATCAGTACTTAACGAATGGGACTTCACGTGCAATTCCTATTTACATTTTCATCGACCAAGACGGCAATGAAAAAGCTGTTTGGGGACCACGTTCACAAAAACTGCAAAAACTCGTTGAAAAAGAGCGAGCACAACTTCCTGCCAATGATGCACCAGATTTTGAAGAAAAACAAGCAAGTATGTACAAACAATTAAGAACAGCATATTTAAATGACGAATCAATTTGGGAAAGTATTGCTTACAGTATTATTTCCACACTAAAACGAAACGATCTTCATCATAAACTGTAAAATAATATAAAATCAGCTGGGGTTTCCAACCCCAGCTGATTTTATATTATTTTATTGTACCCATGCTTTAAAATTTGTACAATATGGAAATATTTCTCTAAAATGCTCTAAGTTTATTCCTCATATTAATCTTCCCTAAATGTTAAATTTATCGAAAATAATCTTTTTACAATTGAACTATCTATCAAAATATGTTAAATTTTACATATACCTCTATGTAAATATACGAAAAAATGAAAAATAACATATGATTAGATTATTTATCGGAGGAGCTTGATAAAACTTGAAAAACCGTCCGAAAAAACTACTGTTTATAAGCCTCCTTTCAGCCGCAATTGTACTATCTACTTCTTTTATTACTTCAGCAGTAAAGGATAAACATTCACACATATACTTAAATTTCTCTACAAAGGAAATTGATATACAATTAACTGAGTTCAATTTTGATGAGCAAATGAACAGTATAAGCTTATTAGAAAACCGGATTAATCAATTGGTTAAACGAAATTTAACAAGCTTAAAAAAGATGACAAAGTGGATAATTAATCAGAAAGATTAATATAGCTTTCATTATTCACAAAAAACCGAGCGGAACTTTGGAAAGTTTCCGCTCGGTTTCTTCGTCTTTTATCCCAGCCTTAACGGGCAGTAAGACCCCCACTTCAAAGTTCTAAAAATCCGAGGAAATTAAGTAAGAGATCAACTGCCCGTAAAGGTCCGGAAAATAGAACA
>NZ_BCVG01000084.1 GCF_001591625.1 Metabacillus fastidiosus NBRC 101226 | reverse complement strand
CCTCGAGTCATAAGTCCCATCATAATTGAAGGCAAAGAGCGCCTTCTATTATGCCGTGCCTTATGCTTGTCGGGTCTGAGCGAGGCACTTCCGCTTTGGATAGAAGAAAAAAGAATAGTTTTAAAACAAAGTTTATGTCTAGCTTCAGCGTCTAGCCCCTCGAGTCATAAGCCATTCATGAATTGAAGACAAAGAGCGTCTTCTATTCATGCTTGTCTTATGCTTGTCAGGGCTGAACAGACGCTTCCGGTTTTGATAGAAGAAAAAAGAATTAGTTTTCAAATAAAGTTTATGTCTAGCTCCTCGAGACATAAGTCCCATCATAATTGAAGGCAAAGAAGCGCCTTCTATTATGCTGTGCCTTATGCTTGTCGGAGCTGAGCAAGACGCTTCCGGTTTTGATAGAAGAAAAAAGAATTAGTTTTCAAATAAAGTTTATGTCTAGCTTCAGTGCCTAGCCCCTCGAGACATAAGCCATTCATGAATTGAAGACAAAGAGCGGTCTTCT
Source organism: Metabacillus fastidiosus NBRC 101226 (assembly GCF_001591625.1). GTDB lineage: Bacteria > Bacillota > Bacilli > Bacillales > Bacillaceae > Metabacillus > Metabacillus fastidiosus. The sequence goes on along the minus strand of NZ_BCVG01000084.1, from coordinate 15,899 downwards.
ATTCATGCTTGTCTTATGCTTGTCGGGTCTGATCAAGGCACTTCCGCTTTTCGATATAGGAGGTTTTTTTGTGGCGATACGTGAAATAGTGCAATATCCGGCAGAGGTATTAGAACAAGAGTGTGAGAGGGTTACTGTTTTTGATAAAAAATTAGCTAACCTTGTAAAAGATATGTATGATACGATGGTAGCGGCGGATGGTGTAGGTCTTGCTGCTCCGCAAATTGGGATTGCAAAGCAAATTGCAATTGTTGATATTGATGATGAAAACGGGACGATTGAGTTAATTAATCCTGTTATAATGGAGAGAAAAGGTGAACAAGTTGGTCCAGAAGGCTGCTTAAGTTTTCCGGGCCTTTTCGGTGATGTTAAACGGGCGGAATATGTAAAAGTAAGAACGCAGAACCGCCGCGGAAAAATTCGTATTATTGAAGCTAAGGGATTTTTAGCACGTGCACTTCAGCATGAGATTGATCATTTGCACGGTGTTTTATTTACATCCCAAGTGCTGCGTTATTATGAGGAAGATGAACTAGAACAGTCGGAAGGGGTTTAATAATGACGAGAATCATTTTTATGGGAACACCTGATTTTTCAGTTCCTGTTTTACAAAAGCTTATAGATGACCAATATAATATTGTAGGAGTTGTAACACAGCCTGATCGTCCGAAAGGGAGAAAAAAAGTGTTAACACCGCCGCCTGTAAAAGTGGAAGCAGAAAAGCACGGGCTTCCTGTTTTACAGCCGGAAAAAATTCGGGAAAAAGAAGAACTGGACAAAATTTTTGCGCTTGAACCGGATTTAATCGTTACAGCCGCGTTCGGACAGATTTTGCCGAAGGAGCTTCTTGATGCACCAAAACTTGGGTGTATTAATGTACATGCTTCTCTTTTACCCGAACTTCGCGGTGGCGCACCAGTGCATTATTCAATCATGCAGGGGAAAGCGAAAACGGGAATAACGATTATGTATATGGCAGAGAAACTTGATGCAGGAGATATTTTAACGCAAGTGGAAGTTGGTATTGATGAGCGTGATGATGTCGGTATTTTATTTGATAAACTAAGTATAGCAGGAGCAAAATTGCTTTCAGAAACAGTTCCGCTTTTATTAGAAGGTAAAATTACCCCTGTAAAACAGGACGAAGAAAAAGCAACATTTGCGTATACTATAAAACGTGAACAGGAAAAAATTAATTGGGCAAAGACTGGTGAAGAAATTTATAATCATATTAGAGGATTATGCCCATGGCCTGTTGCTTTCACAACATTAGACGGTCAGGTAGTGAAAGTCTGGTGGGGAGAAAAAGTAAAAGCGGAAGAGAAGGCTGAACCTGGAACAGTGATTGGGTTTGAAAAAGACGGGTTTATCGTGGCGACGGGCAATGAGACTGCGATTAAAGTAACCGAACTTCAGCCTGCAGGTAAAAAGAAAATGAAAGGTGAAGACTATTTAAGAGGCCAAGCTCTTCAAATAGGATCTATTTTAGGTTTATAATGAAGAAAAATAACGTTCGAGATGTCGCATTAGAAGCATTGCTTCAAGTTGAAAAAAATCAGGCATACAGCAATTTACTGCTAAATGCATTCATAAAAAAACATGCGGTTGATAAAAAGGATATTCCGCTGTTTACAGAGCTTGTTTACGGGACATTACAGCGCCGTGATACACTTGATTTCTTTTTAGAGCCGTTTTTAAAAAACAGTAAAAAGCTAGAAGACTGGGTAAGAATCCTTCTTCGTCTTTCTGTTTATCAAATGATTTATTTGGACCGCATTCCGGAGCGGGCTATTTTCTTTGAAGCAGTTGAAATTGCAAAAAAACGAGGGCATAAAGGAACAGCCTCACTCGTCAATGGTGTGCTCCGCTCCCTTCAGCGTGAAGGTGTTCCTTCTGTGGAAGAAATAGAAGATGATATAGAAAGAATTGCTGTAAAAACAAGTCATCCAAAATGGCTTATCGAGAAATGGGCGAAACAATTCGGACTTGCTGAAACAGAAAAAACAGGTGAGACAAATTTACTGCCGCCGGTTCAAACAGCACGTGTGAATAAAATGAAAGAGACATCTGACTCATTAATAGAAAAGCTGAACGAAGAAGGTTTTTCAGTGGAGCATGGCGATCTTTCAGAAGATGCAGTGAAAAGTGTAAAAGGAAATCTTGTTCACACACAAGCTTTTAAAGAAGGATTGTTTACGATTCAAGATGAAAGCTCGATGCTTGTTGCAAGAGCGCTAGGTGTGGAAGAAAATGATAATATTCTTGATGCATGTGCGGCTCCTGGGGGAAAATCGACTCATATTGCTGAGCTGTTGAATGGGACAGGACATGTTCACTCACTTGATATCCATGAGCATAAAGTGAAGCTTATAAATGAACAGGCAGAAAGACTTGAGTTAGGAAATATTCAAACATATGCGCTCGACAGCAGAAAAGCAGATGAGCAGTTTGAAAAAGAGAGCTTTGATAAAATTTTAGTCGATGCTCCGTGCTCAGGACTTGGTGTCGTAAGAAGAAAACCGGATTTGAAATATACAAAACAACAAGCAGACGTAGAGAAGCTCGCAAAGCTGCAATATACAATCTTAGAGACAGTGGCATCCTTATTAAAGAAAGAAGGACGTCTTATTTATAGCACTTGTACGGTTGATCATGAAGAAAATGCGGACGTTGTTGCGAAGTTTTTAGAAAATCATCCTGAATTTGAAAAAGATGAAACAGTAGCAAGCCGTTTACCTGAACGTGTGAAACCGTTCATCAAAGACGGAGAGTTACAAATTTTGCCTCATTATTTTGGGACGGATGGATTTTATATTGCAGCTTTAAGAAAGAAGGGTTAAATAATGGAAGAAACAAGAGAAACGAGAAAAAAACAGGCGGAAGCAAAATCAGATGTGAACCCGTCTATTTACTCATTAGAGTTACATGAGATAGAAAGCTGGTTAACAGAAAACGGAGAAAAAAGCTTCCGAGGAAAGCAAATTTTTGACTGGCTTTATACAAAGCGTGTGGCAAGCTTTGACGATATGTCAAACTTATCAAAGGATTTACGTGAAAAGTTACAAAATAATTTTACATTAACGACATTAAAAACACTTATTAAACAAACATCAAAAGACGGCACGATGAAGTTCTTATTTGAGCTTCATGACGGGTATTCAATTGAAACGGTTTTAATGCGTCATGATTATGGTAATTCTATATGTGTAACGACACAAGTCGGCTGCCGGATCGGCTGTACATTCTGTGCTTCTACATTAGGCGGATTAAAACGTAATCTAGAGGCAGGAGAAATTGTTGCCCAAGTTGTAAAAGTACAACAGGCACTAGATGAATCTGATGAAAGAGTAAGTCATGTCGTTATTATGGGTATTGGTGAGCCTTTTGATAATTACGATGAAATGATGTCATTTTTAAAAATTATTAATCATGATGAGGGATTAAATATTGGTGCGAGACATATTACCGTTTCGACGAGTGGAATTATCCCAAAAATTTATAAATTTGCAGATGAGCAGCTTCAAATTAATTTTGCTTTATCACTGCATGCGCCAAATACAGAGCTAAGAAGTAAACTGATGCCAATCAACCGTGCTTATAAGCTGCCGGATTTAATGGAAGCTATTAAATATTATGTAAATAAAACAGGCAGACGTATTACATTTGAATATGGTTTATTTGGCGGAGAAAATGATCAGGTCGAACATGCGGAAGAGCTTGCACGTTTAGTAAAAGGCTTGAAATGTCATGTTAACTTAATTCCGGTTAACTATGTACCAGAACGTAACTATGTAAGAACACCGAAGGAACAGATTACATTATTCGAAAAAACTTTAAAAGATCGCGGTGTTAACGTAACTGTCCGAAGAGAGCAAGGGCATGATATCGATGCAGCATGCGGTCAGCTAAGAGCGAAGGAGCGTAAAGAGGAGACGAGGTGACAAAGTTGGAAGCTGAATTTTTAACAGACAGGGGAAAAGTAAGACAACATAATGAAGATGCTGTCGGTGTATTTCAAAATGAAGTTGGACTTTTAGCCATTGTGGCAGATGGAATGGGCGGCCATCTTGCAGGCGATGTCGCAAGCGGAATGACGATTGCGATGTTTGAAACTTTATGGAAAGAAGCAGAAAATGTAGAAACACCTGATGCAGCAGAGAAATGGCTTAAAGAAAATATTAAAAAAGTTAATAAAGCATTGCATGAACATGCACTGGCGCATTCTAATTGCAGCGGTATGGGTACAACATTCGTAGGTGCAATTTGCACATCATCATTTGCAACAATCGGCCATATTGGCGACAGCCGCTGTTATTTATACAATAATGATGGTTTTAAACAGGTGACTGAAGACCATTCCTTAGTTAATGAGCTTGTCCGTTCAGGACAAATTTCAAAAGAAGATGCGGAACATCATCCGAGAAAAAATGTTCTCCTTAGAGCACTAGGTACAGAGGATACAGTAAGTATAGATCTTAAAACAGTTGTTTTAGAAGAGGAAGATCAGCTTTTATTATGCTCTGATGGTTTATCAAATAAAGTAAGTGATGACGAGCTTGGAGCCGCATTAAAAGCAGAAGCCTCTTTAAAACAGATAGTAACAGAGTTAGTAGAGCTGGCGAATGAAAACGGCGGCGAAGATAATATATCCGTTATTATTGTAAAAAAGACTCCTGTTGTTTTAAATGGTGACGGACCGTGTTAATTGGTCAAAGATTAAGCGGGCGTTACAAAATCATTGAGGTGATCGGCGGAGGCGGAATGGCCAACGTCTATTTAGCTAAGGATATCATTTTAGAGCGGGAAGTAGCGATCAAGGTACTTCGCTTTGATTTTGCAAATGATGATGAATTTATAAAAAGGTTTCATCGGGAAGCACAGGCAGCGACGAGCTTGGCACATCCTAATATTGTTAGTATTTACGATGTTGGTGAAGAAAACGGTGTTTATTATATTGTGATGGAATATGTAGAAGGACACACATTAAAGCAATATATTCAAGGTTATGCACCGCTTCATCCGCGTGAAGCATTGAATATTATGAGTCAAATTGTCTCTGCGATTGCTCACGCACATGAAAATCAAATTGTTCACCGTGATATTAAGCCACATAATATTTTAATTGATAGACATGGGAATATTAAAGTGACTGATTTTGGAATTGCGATTGCCCTTAGTTCAACGACGATTACACAGACGAACTCTGTTCTTGGTTCTGTTCATTATATGTCACCTGAACAGGCGCGCGGTGGACTTGCAAATAAAAAATCGGATATTTATGCGATGGGAATTGTCTTTTTTGAGCTGCTAACCGGGAAAATGCCGTTCGACGGGGAATCGGCGATTGCGATTGCATTAAAACATTTGCAAACAGAAACTCCTTCACCGAAAAGGTGGAATCCGGACATCCCGCAAAGTGTAGAAAATATTATTTTAAAAGCAACTGCAAAAGATTCTTTTTACCGCTATAATACGGCAGAAGAAATGGAAGCAGATATTGAAACTGCATTAGATCCAAGCCGGATAAACGAGGCTAAATTCGTTGTTCATGATGACGAAGCGACAAAAGCAGTACCTGTTATAACAGATGAAATATTGTTTACACATACGGATGATGATACAGTCATTCGTACATCTGAAAGCGAGGAAATCAAACCTGATAAAAAGAAGAAGAAAAGTAAATTTGCTATATTTATTATAACCATGTTTGTTATATTAATAGCTGCAATAGTAGCAACATTTACAATTCTTCCATCCTTTTTAATGCCGGATGATGTGAAAGTGCCAGATGTTGAAAGTAAGAAATATGAAGAAGCTGTTTCCATTTTAAAAGAGGAAGGCTTTCAGATTGATGAAGAGATTCTCATTGCCGATGAAGAAATTGAGGAAGATTATGTTGTGAAAACAGAACCTGCAAAAGGGGATATTGTGAAAGAAGGAGCAAGTATAAAAATCTATAAAAGCACTGGAAAAGAAAAACTCATTTTCGATAATTATGTTGGACAAAATATTGATCGAGTAATAGAGCTTTTAAAGAAAAGAGGATTTGACAATATAAAGACAAACATTGAATACTCTGATACGCAGCTCGCCGGAACAATTCTTTCCCAAACACCTGAGCAGGATGATGAGGTCATTCCATCGGAAACAGAAGTAGTTTTCACTGTCAGCGACGGACCGAAGAGGATAAAATTAATTGACCTTAAAGGGAAAACAAAAGAAGAAGTGTATAATTATGTAGCGGAAAATGGGCTTAATATTAATGACTCGGAACAATACTCAGATGAAGTTCCAGAGGGCAGTGTTATTTCACATTCACCGTCTACAGATAAAGAAGTTATTCCTAAAGAAACGACACTCCATGTTATTTTTTCAAAGGGCCCGAAGGAAAAACCTGTGAAATCAGTGAAAAAAGAGATTGATATTCCTTATGAGCCTGATGAATACAGCCTAGGGGAGCCAATGGAAGTTTCTATTTATATTGATGATAATGAAAGATCCATTTCAGAGCCGTATGAGACATTTACTATTACAGAACCGATAATGAAAGAAGTTGAGTTTCATATTGCGCCTGGAAGTAAAGCATATTATCAAGTGATTATTAATGAGAAATTCGTAAAGACAGAAACAATTGCATATCCAGAATAAAAAGAAGAGAAATATTTCTCTTCTATCCAAAGGAGGTAACATATGCCACAAGGGAAAATTGTGAAGGCTCTTAGTGGTTTTTATTACGTAAAAGAGGATGAAAACGGCCGTTTTGTACAATGCCGCGGCAGAGGGGTATTCAGGAAAAATAAAATTACTCCACTCGTCGGTGATGAAGTAGTTTTTCAAGCGGAAAATGATACAGAAGGTTATATACTGGAAGTGCTTGAACGAAAAAATGAGCTTGTTCGTCCTCCGATTTCGAATGTGGATCAGGCAATTTTAGTATTTTCTGCAGTTGAACCTGATTTTAGCACTACGCTGCTTGATCGCTTTTTAGTTTTAATTGAAGCAAATGATATTGAACCGATGATTGTCATAAGCAAAATAGATTTAATTTCTTCAGAAGAAGTGAGACAAGAAGTAGAAAGTTTTGCGAAAGATTATGAAAAAGCAGGCTATACAGTTTTATTGACATCAACTCTTGATACTAGCGGAGTTGATAAGCTTATGCCGTATTTAGAAGAGAAAATATCGGTTATTGCCGGGCAGTCCGGTGTTGGAAAATCATCGTTATTAAATATGCTTCGCCCTGAATTAAGTTTGAAAACAGATGATATTTCTTCCCATTTAGGAAGAGGAAAGCATACGACAAGACATGTGGAATTAATTCCATTCGGAAGCGGCTTTGTTGCTGATACACCCGGCTTTAGTTCATTAGATTTTACTGATATTGAAGCAGAGGAGCTTACATACTGTTTTCCAGAAATGAGAAAGCTTAGTGCTGATTGTAAATTTAGAGGCTGTACACATGTAAGTGAACCGAAATGTGCTGTGAAGCTTGCCGTAGAAGATGAGGAAATAGCACAATATCGTTATGATCATTATTTATCATTTCTTGAAGAAATAAAAGATAGAAAGCCGAGGTACTGAGATTGATTAAAATTGCTCCTTCCATTTTATCTGCTAATTTTGCTGAACTAGGGAAAGAAATAAAAGATGTAGAAGCAGGCGGTGCAGATTATATTCATATTGATGTAATGGACGGCCATTTCGTCCCAAATATTACAATTGGTCCTTTAATTGTCGAGGCGATTAGACCGATTACGAAGTTAACATTAGATGTCCATCTTATGATTGAAAATCCGGATCTTTACATACAAGATTTTGTAAAAGCAGGCGCAGATCTTATTTCTGTTCATGTGGAAGCGACGAAGCATTTACACCGGACGATTCAGCTAATTAAATCAACAGGTGTTAAAGCAGGGGTTGTTTTAAATCCGCATACGCCGGTTTCTATCATTGAACATATAATCGAAGATGTTGATCTTGTACTTCTAATGACTGTTAATCCAGGCTTTGGCGGACAGAACTTTATTCCGCAAGTACTGCCAAAAATTAAAGAAGTAAGAAAGATGGTAGAGGAAAGAAAGCTGGATGTTGAGATTCAGGTAGACGGCGGTGTAAACGAAGAAACAGCACGTCTTTGCATAGAGGCAGGCGCAAATGTTCTCGTTGCCGGCTCTGCGATTTATAATAAGGAAGACCGCCACGAGGCAATTAGAAAGATACGGGGAAATTAATATGAAAAAGGGAGTCAGACTTTATAAGAGAAGTCTGACTCTCTCCATTTAAAGGAGGATAATATGAAGAGAAAATATGCACTCGTTGCAGGAGGACCTAAAGGAGAGCTTGCGGATTTAAAAGCATATAAAGATGAGAATGTACGATGGATTGGAATTGACCGCGGGGTTCTTTTTATTTTAGAAGCAGGATTTACGCTTCACCATGCATTCGGTGATTTTGATTCTGTGACGATGGAAGAAAAAGAGAAAATCGAAAGAGAGACAACTGTCTCCATTTACCCGGCAGAAAAAGATGCGACAGATACCGAAATCGCATTAAATTGGGTGTTAGAACAAACAGATGTGGGAGAGATTTATCTATTCGGTGCGACAGGAGGTAGGCTTGATCATTTTTTCGCAAATGTTCAGCTGCTTATTAACAGTATAGAGAAAGGAATAAAAATTACGATTATCGACTCCAAAAATCAAATCACCCTTTTTAAACCTGGTACATATAAAGTAGTAGAGCAGAGAGGATGGAAATATATTTCATTCGTTCCGATAAGTGAGGATGTGTATGATCTTACATTGACCGGTTTTAAATATCCTTTATCCAATGAACATATTAAGATCGGTTCGACATTATGTATTAGTAATGAGTTTGCGCAGGATGAATGTACTTTTTCGTTTACAGAAGGCATATTAATGATGATAAGAAGTAAAGATTAACGATCATTAGTTAACGTCATTTTTTTAAAAAATGTTGAATATAATAAAACAGAACTAATTTTTATTATTGACTGCATTACCTGTCGGAGATTTGACGACTTCATTTTTCGTAAGCGATTTGATTGAGGAGGGAAATAATGAAATTTTATACAATTAAATTACCGAAATTTTTAGGCGGAATTGTACGTGCGATGCTAGGGTCAATGAAGAAAAATTAAAACATTCACCCGCTTCGAATTTAAATAATGAAAAAAAGCACCTAATCGGTGCTTTTTACTTTTGTAAATTATACACGCTCAACTTTACCTGATTTAAGAGCGCGAGCAGAAACGTATACTCGTTTCGGTTTTCCGTTAACTAAAATACGAACTTTTTGAAGGTTTGCACCCCAAGTACGTTTATTAGCGTTCATTGCGTGAGAACGTGCATTCCCAGTGCTAGTTTTTCTACCAGTAACAACGCATTTACGTGCCATGTTATTCCCTCCTTACAAAAAAAGCTTGTATATGAAGAAAGAAATCTTTCCCTTCATACAAAACTACGTTTTAATAAAAAATGATCATGTATTTGTTTATACGAGATACTTTAATAATTTATCATACATGTAGTAAGAATGCAATAGTTCTAAGGGAAAGCTTTCAAGAATTTTACCTTGACATTCATTTTTCTAAAAGACAGATATATAGTTTATCACTAAAAGTCGGGGATGACAAATGAATACTTTGTTGATTTTTAGCTCATCCATTTGCAAGCGGAGCTTGCAAATGCTTTTCAGCTAAAGCTGAAAAGTGCTCCAATTTCTAAAAAGGGAGAGAAAAGCGAGCTTTTCTTCCCCTTTTTAGAAATTGGAGCGAGATGAGCCAAAAATCGAGCACAATACTAAGTCTTTATTGGGGATATAAAAGCAACCCCAAGTTACGGTGATGAACCCCAAATGAGGATTTTATGTAAATACTAGGAAGGTGCTATAGGAAATGGCTTTTAAATAAAGAAAGCTTATAGTAAAATGACTATAACTATGCAAAGTTTTTTACAAGGAAGGGAGAATGGTCATGTCCATCGAATTAAAAACGCAGTACGGCCAAATTGAAATATCTAATGAAGTTGTCGCAACAGTTGCTGGTGGTGCTGCTATTGATTGCTACGGTATTGTCGGAATGGCATCTAAAAACCAGCTAAAAGATGGAATAACAGAAATATTAAGAAAAGAAAACTTTAGCCGCGGTGTTATCGTCCGCCAGGAAGGGGACGACATTCATATTGATATGTACATTATTGTAAGCTATGGAACGAAGATCTCGGAAGTTGCTCATAATGTGCAGACGAAAGTAAAGTATACGCTTAATCAGACGGTTGGGCTTTCAGCCAATTCTGTGAATATTTTTGTACAAGGTGTTCGGGTAACGAACTTGTAGGAGGTTGTTTTGTTGAAAATTACAAATATAGATGGAAAGCGTTTCTCGGAAATGATCATTCAAGGTGCGAATAATTTGGCTGTGAATGCAAAAGTAGTGGATGCTTTAAACGTCTTTCCAGTTCCAGACGGTGATACCGGGACGAATATGAATTTATCATTAACTTCGGGTGCAAACGAAGTAAGATCAAACGTTTCCAGCCATATTGGTGAAGTAGGCGCAGCTCTTTCAAAAGGGCTTCTTATGGGCGCAAGAGGGAATTCAGGTGTTATTCTTTCCCAGTTATTCAGAGGATTTTCAAAAGCGATTGAAACGAAAGATACAATTGACAGCATTGAATTTGCAGATGCGCTTCAGGCTGGTGTTGATACAGCATATAAAGCGGTAATGAAACCGGTGGAAGGAACAATTTTAACCGTTGCAAAAGATGCGGCAAAAACAGCGGTCGAACATGCGAAAACGACAGAGGCGATTGATGAGCTGATGGAGATCATTTTAAAAGAAGCAAATGCTTCATTGAATCGTACACCTGATCTATTACCGGTTTTAAAAGAAGTCGGTGTCGTTGACAGTGGGGGACAAGGGCTAGTATTTGTGTATGAAGGATTTTTAGCAGAACTAAAAGGGGAAAAGCTAAAAGATTCTGCTGTCATGCCTTCGATGGATGAGCTTGTAAATGCGGAGCATCATAAAAGTGTACAAAGCCATTTAGACACAGAGGATATTGAATTTGGCTACTGTACAGAATTTATCGTCCGTTTTGAAGAAGGAAAAGAAGTATTTGAGGAAACGAAATTTAGAGAAGACTTAAGTGAATTCGGTGACTCTCTCTTAGTTATTTCTGATGACAACTTGGCAAAAGTACATATACATGCGGAATATCCCGGTGATGTTTTATCGTATGGGCAGAAATACGGGAATTTAATTAATATGAAAATTGAAAATATGCGCCAGCAGCATACGAATATCGTCGGTGAAAAGAAAAAAGAGCCTGCTGTTAAAAAGGAAAAACAACAATATGGCATCGTCACTGTTACGATGGGCTCTGGAATTGCCGAGTTATTTAAAAGCATCGGTGCAGGCTCTGTCATTGAAGGCGGGCAGACGATGAATCCGAGTACAGAAGATATCGTCCAGGCGATTAAAGATGTAAATGCTGAAAATGTTATTATTTTACCGAATAATTCAAACATTGTTATGGCAGCGGAACAAGCGGCATCCGTCGCCTCCGAAAATGTCATCGTTATCCGTTCTAAAACAGTCCCGCAAGGAATGAGCGCTCTCTTAGCATTTAATCCTGAAGCTGGGCTAGAAGAAAATAAAGAAGCGATGGAAGCTGCTTTGGATAATGTGAAAAGCGGACAAATTACATATGCGGTCCGTGACACAAGCATCGACGGTCTTGAAATTGCTAAAGATGATTTCATGGGAATCGAAAATAGCAAAATTGTTATTACAGAGAAAACACAATTGGAAGCAGCAAAAAAATTAGCTTCTCATATGGTAACAGATGACAATGAAATTATGACTATTTTAAAAGGTGAAGACGCTGATGAAGACGAATTAGACGAATTAGTTGCCTTTATTGAAGATAAATTTGCTGATATCGAAGTAGAAGTACATGACGGAAAACAGCCGTTATATGCGTATATTTTTGCGGTTGAATAAGATAAAAAATATAAATGGAAGCCCTGTAGAAAAATTCTGCAGGGCTTTTTTTATTTTGAGGAAGAAAAACAGTGAGAAAGACTTATGAAAATCTTAGCATAATATGTTGAAAATAAACAAAATTACTCATTTATTGGAAAACAATCTCTTGGTAATATTTGTGTGAGGAAATCTTTTGGAAAAGGGGCTGAAAAAAATGTCCTACTTAGCCAGTTTATTGTATCAGCTTAGCGAAAAGCAGGAACAGCTTGGACGGCTAAAAACATGTGAATCAGAATTACAGAACTTACAAGGTGAATTTAGAGAGAATCAAAAGCTGGTAAAAGAGCCTCAGCTTACTTCTGTCACATGGGCAGGGGATTTAGCCGACACATTTGAAAGCATTCGTAAAGAGGCAGACACATCATATAAGGATATTTCGGACACACAGCTGAATGCAGTGCTTAAGGATATTGCTGATAAAATTCTGTCTCTCATACAGGAAATTCAGCTGCTTGAAAGCCAGATTGCAGCTGAAAGAGCAAGAATGGAAAGTGAAGAAAGTAAAGGGAAGGAGTGAACGCAGTGAGTCAGGAATTAAAAGTCCGTTATGCGGATGTCGAAGCTGCTGTATCTAAAATAGACAGCAGGATAGGAGCTCTGCAAACGAATCTAGGAAAAGAGGCAGCAGGCGGAAATAAATTAGATACTGTTACAAAATTAAATGAATTAAATGCTTTACTACAAGAAGTGGGAGAAGCATATAAACAAATATTAAAAGAGAATAATCAATCTGTTCGGAAGACTTTACAGGAATTAAAAGAAACGGATGCCGAACTTTCTTCCCGTATACAATCATCTTAATAAATAAATGGGAGGTTAGCTGTTTTATGAGAAGAGGTGAAGTATAATTAAAGTACTAGATGTTCAAAACTTACATAGTGGAATAGACGAGCTTATTAAAAAAGTTGGAAATCAGAAGAAAGATATTCAAGATGTCGGAGCCGCTGTTCATTCTTTCGCAGCCCTTGAGGACTCTTTCAATGGAAAAGGCGGTAAAGCTATTCGTTCTTTTTATGAAGAGTGCCATTCTCCTTTTCTTCTATTCTATCAACAATTTCTTGCATCATATGAACAGATTTTGAAGCAGATAAAAAGCTCCCTCCAATCATTGGAACCATTGGACAGCGGGTATATACAAGAATCGTTTTTATTGAATAACTTGGAAGAAGGACTTCAACAAACGAAAAAAATGACCGCTTTATTAACAGAGGAAGCAAACGATACTATACGAAGTGTGCAAGATATTATTCCATTGTCCACTCTTCAAGCTGATGACTTTCTGGAAGATATTTATCAGGCACAAAAGTATAGAAATACAACAATGGAAAAACTGTATGCGTTTGATAAGCAGCAAGCCTTTATTTTAAGCGAAACTACCCATGACTTATATCAAATGAGGAAATATATTCAGGATATACAATCACAATTTCAAAGTGGAGCATGGAGTATAACCGGATATGAGGCCGGTCAGCTTTCAGAAAGTGGAATAACTTTTGTTGCCGCTGCAGAGAAGCCAAATGTCACTGCTCCTGCTTCCGAAGAAATTCTCGCTTGTGAGGCTCCAGTCGCAGAGGAAGAAAAAGTTGATGATTTGAATAATTTCTTATTGGAAGGTAAATCGCTGTTATTAGATATTTTACCAGGTATTTTACCAGGTATTTCCGGTATGAAAACACTGATAGAAGTAATCACTGGTAAAGATCTTATTACTGAAGAAGATATTAAACTAACGAAGGGACAACGGTCGCTAATATTGGATTTTGTGCCGTTTATTTCTAATGTAAAAGCAGCGATAGAAACAATTACTGAGAAAGATTTTATTACCGAGAAAGAACTGACGACGGCGGAATGGGTTATCGGTGGTGCATCGATTCTTGCTGGTCCTATTGGAAAAGCAGGAAAATGGATTTTTAAAGGAGGAAGTGAATTAGTCGCAAACATTCCAAAGTACGCAGATACCATAGCCGAGCAATTTAAAAAAGTACAGCATGTACTTAACCCGGAGAACATCAAATCTGTTATGGATGATGCTTACAAACAAGCGACAAAGCTAGTTAGAGGGATACCAGGAAAAGTGCAAGAAATGAAACAGTCCATCCTAGACAGCTTGCCCTCTATTGCTCCAGATGTTGTAATGGATGGTGGAGGAGCCGTTGGTAGAATAGGTGGAGATGTAGTAGAGGAAGCAAAAGAACAAATCTACACTTTTGCTAAAAATATTAAAAATGAAGCAAAGGCAACTGTTAATGAGGTAAAATCGCTGTTTGGTGGTAATAAGGGTACGGGTAAAGTTGATTCTGACCTAATAAAAAAATATGTTAAAGATATGGAGCAACGTACAGGTAGAAAGTTACCTAAAAATCAAATAGAAAAATTGAAGGAAGCGTTAAGAGATAAAGAATATATAAAAATGTCACCAAGAGAGACTGTAAAACATAGAGTTGAATTTGATAAAGTCAAAAATAAAGTAATAAAAGAATGGGAGGAAAATACCAGACAAGAATGGCCTGTTTATAAGGAAAATGTTGTATCGCAAAAAACAGGTAAAATTATTAGAAAAAAAGGAGATAAGTATGATGCTCACCATATCATTGAAAATTCTTTTAGAGGAGAACATGAGTGGTGGAATATACACCCAGCGAAATTTCCAGATGAGCATCAAGCTGGTATTCATGGAAAGGGTTCACCAGCAAATGAATTATTTAAAGGAGGTAAAAAATGATGAGCTATAATTTTATAAAAACAAACAAAGAAAATGATTTTTATCCAGTCACTGAAAGTGAAATAGAAGAGGTTGAAAAAAACTTGAATTTAAAAATTCCTAATGAATTGGTTAATTTTTATTTAGAAGTTGGCTATGGGTTTATTAAAGGATCAGAGTTTAATATTAATCGTATTATGGATCCGTATTCTGTAAGGGACTTTAGGTTGAGAATGAATGATTTTGAATTTTATCCAGATATAGAAATATATGATGAATTTGAGGAAAATAAATTAATATTCTTTGAAGGAAGCGAATCAGCTTTAATGTCAATCGAATTGAATGATAATAATGAAAATCCAATTTATTATTATGATATTCAAATTGCAACTTCTCTTACCGAATTTTTAAGAAAAATAGAAGAAAATGATAAGTATTACCTTGATTTATTAGTTGATTAAAAATTTGATGAACATACTATTTATTCCTTAAGCGGCTATAGGCCTTTTAAGTTTTTTGGATAACTATTCGATTTATATTTGCACAGGGGAATGATAAAACTAGTGGCGATAAACATAAGTTATAATATGAAATGCTCATTTTTAACTTGTTTACAGTTAAAAATATTCTCGAATTCACATTAATAACTCATGAAGGTTATACCATCAAGGAGTATTAGTATTATTTTAATACTAAGGCAATACGAACGAGAATAGGGTGAGATGCCATTTTACTAGACAGGACCATTCATGGGTATCGTAAGTAAAAAACTAACGAGATTGAACAGGCTCATGGGTTTAAACGTGACACTTGTCAAGAAATGAAAAAGATGTCATACTGTCAGTATAAAAGCATGAAACTTACAAACTTATGAAAACTTAAAGATATTACTAAACTTAGAATATGTATGAACTTAAAGCACTTGATTGTCTATTATAGGCGACAAGTGCTTTTTTGCATGTTTACATATATGGATTAAAACGCTCATGATTATTTAATTAGTATAATAAGTGTTAAATTTTATACGAGTAAGAACATAAATAGGGGAAGAATAGACGATGGAAGCACAGGTTTCGATAGACAAATTTGTTATAGATTATAAGGATGTACCGCATTCAGTATTTTTACGTC
>NZ_BCVG01000083.1 GCF_001591625.1 Metabacillus fastidiosus NBRC 101226 | reverse complement strand
CCTCCTTGTGGAAAGGCTTGTGGATACGGTTGCTGACCTTGCGGATAACCAGAAGGTTGCTGATACATACCTGGTGCATATGACATAGACGGCATGGAAGATCCGCAGCCGCAATCACCCTCATTTGGATTTGAAGTAAAGCCTTGAAGATTACCTGGCGGATAAGGAATATTTCCCATGCCTTCTCCTTCCTCATAATCTTCCATCATCTCTGGAGCAAGAGCCTGTGGCATTGGTCCGCCGTATCCTCCCATAAATGGATTAATATTAAAACCATATCCAGGCAATACTGGTGTTACTGGTACCAATCCATACGGATGGCCAGGGTGCGGTCCGCAATGCACTGGTGGTCCTCCGTGACAATCTCCATGTATTGGATATGGCGGATAACAGAAGCCGTATCCAGGCATAACCGGAGAGGTTGGCACAGGACCTTGAGGCGGTGGCTGCATAACAGGTGCCGTATATATAGGCATTTGTGGCATACTAGGCGTTTGTTGTGGCATTTGTTGTGGTATTTCTTCTAAAGCCTCCTCTTGCTGCACTGGTAATGTCTGTGCTGGCTGTTCCACTTTCTTTTCCACTTTTTTCTCCTCCTTAACCGGCACTTCTTTTTTTACCGCTTCTTTTTTCGGTTTTGGCGGCATTTGTGGAAACTGAGGTGCCAGATGCTCCATATTTACCATATAATAGTTATTCACATCTATCTCAGGATATACCGGCTGCTGAATACTTGGAACTGGTGGAACATACGGAGTCGATGGCTTCTCAACCTCTTTTTGGATAGGTATCATCTCCTCAAACTCTTCCACTACTTTTGGTTTTTCTTTTACAAAAGGATGTTCAACAATTGGCATCTCTTTCTTCTGTCCTCCAGACATCGGTTTTTCCTTTTTCACATGGACATTTCCTGAAGGAACCTTTATTTTCATTCCTGGCATAATAAGGTCCGGATTGCTTAATTGTGTATTCATGCTTTTTAAAGCTTCAAAATCAACGCCGTATTTTTTGGCAATATTCCATAATGTATCGCCTTTTTGAACAATATGGATTTTCAACATTTTCCCCTCCTAAACTAAAATAAAGCTTTTATACGCTTATCGTTTCATTAATATTCAGGGCAAAGAATTACTAATCATGAAAGAAAAAAGAAGGGCATTATGCTGTAATTCTTCAAGACAACATATGTTAATAGTGCCTACTTTATGAATGAAACGAGCTTATATTTTACAGAGAAAAGGGAAAAAAGAAGGTCTGTCTCCATTAAAAGATCATTCTCCCTTTAGTCATACAGCACTCTGTTACCGGAAGAGCACTATATTAACTATTATTCAAGAGATCAACCTTTTATGAGACAAACCTTTATAACTTTTTATACATTTTCAAGCATTCGATTTAAAGCAAGGACAGCCTTTTCTGTAATTTCTTTATCAACCGTAATCTGATTCAAAACTTCGCCTCTTTCAATTCCTTCTAATGTCCAAAGCAGATGCGGTAAATCAATTCGGTTCATCGTTAAACATGGACACATAAAAGGATTTAATGAAACGATATGTTTATCAGGATGTTCATTAATAATTCTTTGTACTAAGTTCATTTCGGTTCCAATTGCCCATTTCGTTCCAGGCTTTGCGGCATTAATCATATCAATAATATATTTTGTTGAGCCTGCATAATCAGATAAGCCCACAACTTCACGGCTGCATTCAGGATGAACAATAATGTTCATATCCGGTTCTGTTTTACGGATATGTTCAATATTTTTCACTGTGAAATTTTCATGAACAGAACAATGTCCTTTCCATAAAATAACCACAATTTCTTTTACATCGCCTTCATAAATTAACTTATTTGCAATCGGATCCCAAACAGCCATTTTATCCAGAGGCACTCCGATATCAAATGCTGTATTTCTTCCTAAATGCTGATCAGGTAAAAATAAAATTCTCTCTTTTACAGTAAAAGCCCATTCAACCATTTTCTTTGCATTTGATGATGTAACAGTTGCACCGCCATTTTTACCGACAAATGCTTTAATTGCAGCAGTTGAATTTACATATGTTAACGGTAAAATCGTATCACCGAATAATGCCTGAAGCTCACTCCACGCACGCTCTGTCTGATCAATATCTGCCATATCGGCCATGGAACAGCCCGCTCTCATATCAGGCAGTATTACTTTTTGTTCGTCTGTTGTCAGCATGTCAGCTGTTTCTGCCATAAAATGTACACCGCAAAAAACAATGTATTCAGCAGCAGTATTTTCAGCAGCAGCTTGTGCTAATTGCAAAGAATCACCAGTCGTATCAGAAAATTGAACAACCTCATCCTTTTGATAATGATGACCTGGTATATACAGTCTGCTTCCGAATTTTTCTTTAATTTCCCGAACTCGATTTTCCATTTCTTCCACTGTTCTGTTTTTATAAGATTCAGGCATCATTTCTCTTTTTTCATGCTCTAAAATAGTTAATAAATCCATCATTACCCCTCCACTACTTTACATTTAAACTAATATCTAAAGAACTGTACGAATGTGTTAACATTCCAAGTGAAATATAGTCTACTTTCGTATGTTTAAATTCAGCTAAATTATGAAATCCAATTCCGCCTGAAGCTTCTGTTATAATATGTCCCGGCGTTAATGTGACAAATTTCGCCACTTCCTCAGGCAAACGATTATCGAACATAATGACATCTGCACCCGCTTCGATCGCTTCTAATAATTGTTCCTCGGTTTCAATCTCTACTTCAATCTTCACCATATGGCCAATTCTTTCTTTCACTTTTTGAACAGCATTCGTAATTGAACCGCTAAAACCGATATGATTGTCTTTGATCATAACCGCATCATATAAACCAAAACGATGGTTAAAGCCGCCTCCGCAGCGTACGGCATATTTTTCAAACATTCTAAGACCCGGCGTTGTTTTTCTCGTATCACATATTCTCGTATGGTCAGAGTCAAGTAGTCTAACCGCTTTATTTGTTAATGTTGCGATACCGCTCATTCTTTGTAGAAGATTCAGAATAACTCTTTCTCCAGTCAAGATAGATTGTACAGATCCTTTTACAGCAGCAATCACTTCACCCTTTTCAACGGTATCTCCATCATTTTTAAATGTCTCAACTGTTATGTTTTTATTGATCAAGGAATAACCAATTGAAATAATAGATGTTCCAGCAATAATCCCATCTTCTTTGGCAATAATAACAGCTTCTCCATCTACTTCTTTAGGGAAAATCGTTTCACTCGAAAGATCCATCTCTCCAAGATCCTCTAAAAAGAATTCTTCAAGTTTTTTTCTTATTTTAATATCATTCATTTATTTACACCCCTACTTGCATCTCTTCTTTTATACGTACCAGTTGTCTTTTCAGCCAGTTTGAATCATCACAGAGCGGATAATCGACTCTGAAATGACCGCCTCGACTCTCTGATCTCATCATCGCTGATGTGGTAATGAGCCAGCCTACTGTCAGCATATTTATAATTTCAATTTCAGATATTGTGAAATTCTTCACATTGAATTGCCAAAAAGACGAGGAATCTTTATAATTTTCCAGCCATTTTGCTGCATGTGCGAGCTCTTCTTCTGTTCTTGTTATACCGACAAATGTTGACATAATAGACTGAATTTCTTCCTTTGTTGGTAAAACGAAAGTTATTTCACTGATATTCTCCAAATCTGTTTCATCATGATGAAAAGGAATTTCAAATGGAGCATTCACTAAATGAAATGCTAATCTTCTTCCAAAAACAAGCCCTTCCAGTAAGGAATTGCTTGCAAGACGATTCGCACCATGAACACCAGTACAGGCAGCTTCCCCGACAGCAAATAAATTTTTAATCGATGTTTCACCAACATCATTTGTTTGAATACCACCCATTAAAAAGTGCATTCCCGGTGCTACTGGAATTTTTCCGCTATTAATATCAAAATGATGTTCTCTGCATAATGCTGTAATAGATGGAAAACGTGTTTCAAATTGTTTAATCGGCGAAATATTTAAAAAGACTTGATTTCCTTTTTTCATTTCATAAAAAATAGTTCTGGATACGACATCACGTGGTGCCAAATCTTCCTGAGGATGAACATTTTGCATAATTCTCTCATCAAATTGATTGACTAAATATGCTCCTTCCCCTCTTACCGCTTCAGATACCAGACCTACACATGCACCATCTAAATAAAGCATTGTAGGATGAAACTGGATAAATTCCATATCAGCAATTTCCGCTCCGGCACGATATGCCATCGCTATCCCGTCTCCAGTAATAACTGCTGCATTCGACGTATGTCCATAAACAGCACCACAGCCGCCTGTTGCGATAATTGTTTTGGCTGCTATATATTTCTTTATCTCACCAGTTTCTTTTTTCGTCATTACTCCATAGCAAGAACCATTATTTATTAATAATTGCACTGCCATTTCATTTTCCACGATCGTAACAGACTGTTTAATGAGATTATATATAAATTTAGTTATTTCTCTTCCAGTTGCATCTCCGCCGGCATGAACAATTCGATGATGTTCATGTGCGCCTTCTTTTCCAAGACATAAATTTCCTTCTTCATCACAATCAAGCTGCAAGCCTTTATGAAACCATTCTAAAATTTCTGTTATCCCATTTTGTACAAGCTTTTCTACCGCCTCATCATTATTATGATTACAGCCGGCAACAAGAGTGTCTGAATAATGGGACTGCCATGAGTCTTTCTCACTGATTGCTGCAGCAATACCACCTTGTGCAAGCATGGAATTACTCTCTTTCCAAGAAGACTTCGTAATAATTGTTACTTTTTTTTGATGACATAGATGGTATGCCGCACTTAATGCAGCAAGCCCGCTCCCAATAATGATTACATCTGATTGAAGCATGCTTTTTTCCTCCTGACCTATACAGGTGTCTTGACACCTATATTTACATAAATCTAAAATAATGACAAGAGTTTTTTCTTTTGAAGCTGATAGATTAATAAAGTGAGGAGATTTATAATGATATATTTAGATTATGCAGCAACAACACCAATGAGCGATTATGCACTAAGTATATATACGGAAACAGCGAAGAATGCCTTTGGTAACAGCAATAGTTTACATGATATTGGCGGGCAGGCAAATGATATTCTCCAAGCTTCAAGGAAGATAATTGCCAATTTAATTGGTGGTGAAGAAAATGGAGTTTATTTCACAAGCGGCGGGACAGAAGCTAATATACTTGCAGTCCAGTCATTATTAAATGGTGCCGATCCAATGAAAAGACATATTATTACCTCCAGTATGGAACATTCATCCTTATATTCTTATTTTCAGCTATTAGAGGAAAAAGGGTATGAAATTTCTTATGCAGAAGCTGATCAATATGGCTATATTTCTTTAGATGCATTAAAAAAATCAATTCGGGATGATACTGTTTTAGTATCTATTCAACATGGCAATTCAGAAATAGGACAAATTCAGCCGATAGAGGATTTTGGGAATTATTTATTAGAAAAAGACATTTTATTTCACAGTGATTGTGTTCAAACATTTGGAAAAGTTCCTCTTAATGTGAAAAAAGCGAATGTGACGGCAATTTCCATTTCAAGCCATAAAATCTATGGTCCAAAAGGGGTTGGCGCTGTTCATATTAATCCTTCCGTTTACTGGAAGTCTGTTTTTCTCCATACTACGCATGAAAATGGCTTCAGACCTGGCACTGTAAATGTTCCTGGTATTGCCGCTTTTGCTGTTGCTGCAAGGGAAGTGCATTCAGCTATTGATGAAACAAATGATCATTTTATACAGCTAAGAAATATCGTCCGCACAAAATTAGAACCACATGAAAAACATATTAATATCATTAACAACAGCTCACCTTATAAACAACTTAATAATATTATCGCACTTTTTATTCCTGGAATAGAAGGTCAATATATCATGCTGGAGGCTAATCGCTACGGCTATGGGATTTCAACGGGAAGTGCATGTCAAATAGGTATGCAAGCACCTTCTCGTACAATGACAGCACTAGGATTTAATGACAGTGAAGCAAAGCAATATGTTAGAATATCAACGGGAAAAGCAACAGCTGCTCATGAAATGGAAGAATTTTGTGATAAACTGATTGAGATTATTAAAAACTTTAAAAAATAATTAAAATTGAAATACTCTTTCCTGTATAATAATTGAGGTGAATAGGAATGAAAGATGAGAAAATTTTGGGAGAAGAAAGAAGACTATTTATTTTAAATTCACTGCTGAAAGCCGACTCTCCTATTACAGGTGGAGAGCTTGCAAGTAGAGCCAATGTGAGCAGACAAGTAATTGTACAAGACATTTCCTTACTTAAAGCGAAAAATGAACCAATTATTGCCACAAGTCAAGGTTATTTATACTTGAAAACAGACGCTGTAAAAGAGCAGTTTTTCGAGAAAATTATTGCTTGTAATCATGCCCCTGAAAAGACAAAAGAAGAATTATATACAATCGTGGATCATGGAGTAAAAGTTAAAAATGTCATCATTGAGCACTCGGTTTATGGAGATTTAACAGCATCTATTATGGTAAGTAATCGCCGTGAAGTCGATGAATTCCTAAAGAAAATTAAAACAGCTAATGCCGGTTATTTATCAAGGTTAACAGATGGACTTCATCTCCATACTTTAGTAGCTGATGATCTGGAGAAAATTCAGAACGCATGTAAAGAACTAGAAGAAAAAGGATTTATTATTACTTAAAAAGGTAATCTTACTATCTATCATTCTAAATAAAAAGACTGTCCAGTACCGGACAGTCTTTTTATTTAAATAGTATATGCCCCGTAGCTGCCCAGTAATTTAACACTGCACCCTAATGCTTCCAATTCTGCAATTGCTCCAGGTATTAAAACATCATCGTAAAGCATATCAATATCAATAATAAAGAAATAACGTCCAAGTCCTGTTTTCATCGGACGTGATTCTATTTTTGATAAATTCAATTTTCTCCATGTAAATGCAGATAATACTTGATGCAATGTACCTGACTGATCGCTTGGAAGAGTTATCATTAACGTCGTCTTTTCTTTTTCCCTCTTATATTCCGTTCGGAACAAATCATTTTTCTGCGACGGATGTAAAATAACAAATCGTGTGTGATTATAAGGATAATCATGAATATTTTTTTGTACGATTTCTAATCCATATTCTTTTGCAGCGAGTTCACTTGCAACTACACCTATTCGCTCATTCGGATGCTTGCTCGCATATTCTGCTGCAGCACTTGTTGATGAAGAGTACTCATACGCAGCATTTGCAAATGTGTCATGTAAAAATTTATGACATTGTGCAATAGCATGAGAATGTGAATAAATACGATCTATTGTTTTCCAATCATCTTTAAGTGATGGATGTACCATAAGATGCTGCTGAATTGGTAAAATAATTTCACCGATAATTGTTAAAGGCTGTTCATGTACAAGATAATCTAATGTTAAATTAACCGTGCCCTCAATTGTATTTTCGATTGGAACGACTGCAATATCAATTTCGCCATTTGCTGCAGCATCGATACATTTTGGAATCGTTGTATATAAAATTTGCTCGATATTCTTTCCAAAAAATGTTTCAACTACTAAATGACTAAATGCTGCTCTAGGTCCTAAACAACCAACTCTTTGTACCAAACTCTCTCTCTCCTTATGCTCCCTGACCTAATATTTCTACTTTTTCGACAAATTCAAGTCTTCTAAGCTGTGCCATTAAGCGGTTTATATCTTCTGTCATCCCATTCGTATTCAATGATAATGTAACATTTGCACGTCCTTGAATTGGGATTGTCTGGTGAATAGTCAAGACGTTGCAACCAGCATTCGCTACGACTGCTAACAGCTGTGAAAGAGTTCCTGAACGGTCTTCCAAATGAAAGAATAACGTAATTAAACGTTCTTTTACCATCGTATGGAATGGAAAGACAGCATCCCTGTATTTATAAAATGCGCTTCTGCTTAAATCCACTCTTTGCACTGCTTCAGCAACAGAATCAACCATCCTTCTTTCAATTAACTTCTTTACCTCAATTGTTTTCTTCATCGCTTCTGGTAAAATATCCTCACGAACTAGAAAAAACTTTTCCACCCTTATCTCACCCTCCACATAGCTAGCACTTTCTACTTTATAAGCTCACGAAATATGGAAACTATTTTAGCTATGAAAAAGAAGAGCTGAATCCAGCTCCTTCATTTATCTCCTTGTAATCTATATCCCAGCCTTAACGGGCAGTAAGATTCCCACTCTAAAGTTCTAAGAATTCCAGAAAGTTAAGCAGGAGATCAGCTGCCCGTTAAGGTCTGTCCAATAGAACAATACTAAATTCGCTACTTCACGTGAGCAACGTATGTGTGACTCACATCGTGCGGGCCTCAACTAATTAGCAGTGAGGATGAGAAAAATCCCTCACTGATGGAAGTTTCACTTTATCTATTCAATAAATTCAAATTCATATTCAAGCAGTTTGACAATATCTCCATCTTTTGCACCACGTTCACGAAGAGCTTCATCTACACCCATTCCTCGCAGCTGTCTTGCAAATCTGCGAACAGATTCTTCTCTTGAGAAATCAGTCATTTTAAATAATTTCTCAATTTTTTCTCCTGACAATACGTAAGAACCATCACTGTCACGACTAATAGCAAAGTTCGGTGCTTCTGTTTCAAATTGGTACATAACCCGATGTTCTTCCGGCACTGCTTCTTCATCAAATAATGGAAACTCCGGCGTGTTTTCAAGCTGATCAGCAATTTCAAATAAAAGCTCTCTAAGCCCTTCTCTAGTAAGAGCAGAAATTGGGAAGATTTTAAGATCTTCATTAAGCTTTTCTTTAAATTCAGCTAAATTCTCTTCTGCTTCCGGCATGTCCATTTTATTTGCTACGATTATTTGCGGTCGCTCTGTAAGACGTAAATTATACTCTTTCAGCTCCTCATTAATCGTTACATAATCCTCGTAAGGATCTCTTCCTTCTAAAGCAGACATATCAATGACATGGACGATTACACGAGTACGTTCAATATGTCTTAAAAACTGGTGACCTAAACCAACACCTGAATGCGCCCCTTCAATTAATCCAGGTAAATCTGCCATCGCGAAACTTCGGCCATCTTCTGTTTCTACTACTCCTAAATTAGGGACTAATGTCGTAAAATGATATTCAGCAATTTTCGGTTTAGCTGATGAAACAACGGATAAAAGCGTTGATTTTCCGACACTTGGGAAGCCGACTAAGCCTACATCTGCCAGTACTTTTAACTCAAGACTTACATAACGCTCAATACCTGGTTCCCCGTTCTCTGATAACTCAGGAGCCGGATTTGCAGGCGTTGCGAATCTTGAGTTGCCTCGTCCGCCTCGTCCACCGTGTGCAATAACTGCACGCTGACCATGTTCTGTAAGATCTGCGATTACTTGTTTCGTATCATCATCTGTAACGACAGTTCCCGGCGGTACTTTTACAACCATTGGCTCTGCATTTTTTCCATGCTGATTTTTAGACATTCCATGTTCTCCGCGCGGAGCTTTAAAATGACGCTGATAACGGAAATCCATTAACGTCCTTAAACCTTCCTCAACTTCAAAAATAACATCTGCACCTTTACCGCCGTCTCCGCCAGCCGGTCCACCTTTTGGAACATACTTTTCCCGACGGAATGCAACCATTCCGTTACCGCCATCTCCGCCTTTTACATAAACCTTTACCTGATCGACAAACATTTGTCTTCCTCCGATCTAAACACCTTTAACATGATGCAATGTTACCATTACATTCAGTTCATATGTAGTTAATTCATATGTGGTAAATACTTTATCCTGTCGTTCTTTCTGCTTATCTAACCACAAGCTTAAACGCTCTGTATTAGTTATTATGCCATTAAAATCAAAAATGAATCGAATTTCATCTTTTTCAATATCTGGTTCTACTAGAATGCTTAAATGATTATCATGATTTTGCTCAGCCGATTGATCAAGTAAGTCAAAAAACGCCGTACATAAAGATGTCATTTGATTATCATAATGTTCTAAATTAATAATATCACCGACAACCTCATACTCTAATGAAAAACGATGTGATTCCCAATTACATGTCATAAATAACGCTGCCAAATCAGGCATTTTCAAATTGCATAAATTTGATTCATTTTGTGCTTCAATAACGATCTCATCAATAATCGCACTTACACGATCATATTTTCGAAGCGCTAAGTTTCCTTTTATGAGTTGAAGCTTATTCATCCAATCATGCCTTGAGTGGCTTAATATGTTTACAGCACACCATTGTTTTTCTTTTCTAGTCATAACGCTCTCCTATTTTTTAAATAACTAATGTCAGCCATTTAATTGCTATTCAAAATTATAACAAACATTGCCCATTAACATAAGGCATTTTAAAATATATTTTATAAATAGCGAAAAAACTCTAACCAATTTGGTTAGAGTTTTCTTAAAATAAGCTTGCGCTATACTTATTGAGCTACTGGGTATACGCTAACTTTTTTACGATCGCGTCCGAAACGTTCGAATTTAACGATACCGTCTACTTTAGCGAATAAAGTATCATCGCCACCACGACCTACGTTTTCACCAGCATAAATTTTTGTACCGCGTTGACGGTAAAGAATTGAACCACCAGTTACTAACTGACCATCTGCACGTTTTGCACCAAGACGTTTTGATTGAGAGTCACGACCGTTTTTAGTCGAACCTACCCCTTTCTTAGATGCGAAAAATTGAAGATCTAATCTTAACATGAAGCTCACCTCCCGTTAATTAATAATACTAACTTTAATATATCGTCCATAATCTCTTTCAATTGTTTGAAGTGAGATAAGCATAGCTTCTAATAAAAGCTGAACTTTATCGCTAATAGGAGCATCGAGATTATCAGGCAGCTCGACGCGGAGATATCCTCCGTCTTCTCCTTGCTCGATAAGCGGTTCAATTTTAGTTAATGCTAATACAGCATTAACTGCACCAAAAGTAACCGCTGAAGCTCCCGCACAAACAGTATCTTCACCATGTTTGGCAAAGCCGGCATGTCCAGATAATATGAACGACTTGATCAATCCGTCTTTTGAACGATAAATTTTTGCATTTATCATTTATAAAACAGCCTTACCCGTTGATTTTTTCAATAACAACTTTAGTGTATGGCTGACGATGACCTTGTTTTTTATGATAGTTTTTCTTAGCTTTGTATTTGAAAACAGTGATTTTTTTAGCGCGTCCTTGCTTTTCAACTTTAGCAGTTACAGTCGCACCTTCAACAGTTGGGCTACCAACTTTCACGTTGTCTCCACCGACAAAAAGAACTTTATCAAAAGTTACAGTGTCACCTTGTTCAGCATCAAGCTTCTCGATGTAGATTGCTTGACCTTCTTCAACTTTAATTTGTTTACCACCAGTTTCGATAATTGCGTACATAATATGCACCTCCTATTTAGACTCAGACTCGCCAGGGATTAGGTGAACAAACGTTACTTGAACCTAACTCTGAGCGGTTGTAGCACGGGTGCTACAAACTTATAACATTAAACATATTACCAAAAATACAGATTTTAAGCAACTAAAATTTATAATTTATTCATTCGTTCTTCAATTGTTGAAAGATCACCGATATGTCTGATATGGTAGCCAGCACTAATCGAATCATTTGTTGTTATCCTTAATTTAAATCCAAATGTTTGTTCAAGTCTTTTTATATGTTGCTCATTAAACAAAGAAGCAACTCCTGTTGATGCTTCTATCCATATTGCCTCTTCTATCATATGCTCATATTCCCAAAGTTCTCTTTCAAGTTTAAAAGCAACTGTTTCATTAGAAACGAGATGTCCTGTTCCTTGACATACAGGACATTTTTCAGTAAGTTCTTTTTCGAGCGGCTGTCTAATTTTTTTTCTTGTCAGTTGAAAAATATTCAGTTCTGTAAAACCGAACAGCTTTGTTTGTGTTCGATCTTTCGCTGTAATTCTCTCCATTATATGTAGAATCTTTCTCCTGTCTTCTTCATGTTTCATATCAATGAAATCAATGAGAATCATCCCGCTTAAATTTCTTAGTCTAATTTGTTTTGCAATTTCTGCTGCTGCTTCCTCATTTGTTTTTAAAACTGTTTCACGCATTGATAATTTCCCGGAAAATTTCCCTGTATTTACATCAATAACTACCATTGCTTCCGTTTGCTCAATAATAATATACGCACCATTTTTGAGCCAAACAATCCGTTTTAACAGCTTATCAATTTCCTGATCAAGCTGATAATAAGAAAAAATCTGCTCTTTTTTGCTGAAATACTCTACTTTTTGATAATGTTTTTTCAATTGCTTAGCACGTTCCGGCTTATCACAAATAATAATATCATTTTGTAATAAAGCGACTTCATTTAATATTCTTGAAAGAAAATCCCTTGCCTTGAACACACATTTCGGCACAGCTACTTGTTCTGATTTCATTTGTAAAAATTGCTGCTTTAATTTCTCGTATTCGGCTATTATCTCTTTTTCTTCCTTATTGATACAAGCAGTGCGGAAAAGAAGACCTTCCTCATTTTCACGTAATTTCTCCCCCAGAGACAGAAGACGGTTCCTTTCTTCCTCATCGGTTACTTTCTTTGAAATCATTAAATAGTTCCCATACGGTTTATAAACAAGAAACTCACCGCCAAATTCAATATTTGTCGTCAGTTTCGGTCCCTTATGATCCGTTCCTTCTTTCACAACTTGAACGAGAAGCTCTTCCCCCTCATGAATGAAATGATTAATCGTTTTTTTCGACTGGAGCTTCTCGTCTGCAAGCTGATAGGAAACAAGATCATTACGGTGCAAATAACCATTTCTATCAAGACCTATATTAACAAATGCCGCTTGCATCCCTGGTAACACCTTTACTACTCTCGCTTTATAAATATTACCGGCCATTTCCTTTTGATCATTCTGCTCATAATGTATTTCAACAAGCTCATCATCTTCATATAAGGCACATCTCAATTGCGATGTTTTTTCATTAATAATAAGTTTTCGCAAGCAAATTTCCCTCTTTCTATAGAAAAAGAGGGGACGGAGTTAAACTCGCGCACCCTCAATTTATGTTCATCTTCTCCTAGTATCTTACCTATTATGAATGCTCCCGGTCAATAAGTGTACACTAATTCCCCAACAGTCGATGTCGTTCTTTTTTCAATGAAATAAGCATGAAGCAGTTCATTTTCATCTAATTGTGATACCTTCTTGCCATCTTTTTCAATAATAATCGGATGTTTACATCCTCTTTGGAATTGCAGCAAAACATCATATATAGAATCTACCTCATTGACGATTAAGGGCTTCAATTGATGAAAATCTGTCTGTTTTCCATAATATCTTTCAAGCAGGAAGCGAATAATCGCATACATTCTCTGCCGGTACTCGGTAACGATACAGAAGATGAGAAAACTAATAATAATCCATAAATTTAACTGCGTCGGAGCTAAAAAGAGCACAGCAATGATATAAACAGACAAGAAAGCAATAGAAAAGATAAGCATAAGACGATGCGCTTTTTGAAAAGACCTAAAACAAGAAAATAAGATGAAAAGCAGTTTACCGCCATCAAGCGGCCAAATAGGAAGTAAATTAAAAAGTAAAATAGAGAGGTTATAAAAGGTAAATAACTCATAATCAGCTACACTGACAAGCCCGAATTTCCATAAACAGAAAGCTGTCGCTTGCAGCCAAATATGCTGTAGTGGCCCGGAAATAACAACGATCAGTTCTTCCTTTAACGGGCGATTTCCATGTTCCTCGACTTCTGCTACACCTCCAAAAGGAAGGAGCATGACACTTTTTATCCTCCATGAAAAAAAATGAGCACTTATCGCATGGCCCATTTCATGTATGAAAATGATCAGCATCAGTAACAAAACTGTTTTAAAATTAGCTGTTAAAACACTAATAGCAATAATGATCCACAGAACGGGGTGAATATGGACTTTTAGCAAAAGCTGTATATAGTTAATCAAATGAAATCACCTGAATCGGATCAATGAAATTATTTCCTTGTTCGATCGCAAAATAGTATAATCCTTTTTTGTTTTCATTTATTTTAATTTTTCCAAGTGCTTGATCTTTTTCTACATAATCATACAGTGAAACATTTACTTCATCCAAATCTCCATACCATGATTTTGTTCCATCCGCATGTTTAATCATAATCGTTAAACCTGTATTTGGCTTTTCAGCAACTTCATAAACCATTCCTTCATTCATCGGCTTAACGACCGGGCTATTCGTCTCCACAATAATTCCCTGCCCATTATCCTTAAAAGATTCTGTTATTCTTCCTGATGCAGGAACAGCTAATTCATTTGTTACTTTTTCACTTTTTTCTGCTTTTTGATCAGTTTGATTAAATAGAGCTGTTGGATTACCAAACTGCTCCCTATACCATTTTGCGACGATTGCAAATTGAAATTCCTCTTCGAGTGCATATGTTACACTGCTTCTCACCTCTTGAAATACTGGAGAATTTCCTTTAAATGCAATCGCTGTAAGTAAAATAAGACAGGCTGAAAATAAGATTTTAAAAATAAATAAGTCTACACGAAATAAAGGATGATTAGGTTTATTATTCTTTTCTTCTATTGGATTTGCTTCATAAGATGGAAAAGAATAAGATCCATATTTCTCCTCATCACTGACATATAAACTTGTCTGTCTTGAAACTTGTTCTTCCTCACTTTGCCTATTCTTTTTTCTTCTTGCCATCCTTCTTCTAAATTCATCCGCTCGATGACTCATATTTTCATCATCCTTTAGCCAGTTTTGTACAAGTCTATGTATCTGGCTTTCACGATATGACTGAATCTATTTTTCTCAGAAATGAAAAAAGTCTTTGAATAAAGGATTTAATTGGAATTTTAAAACCTTTGTTCAAAGACAATTATTTTAAATTTGTTTAAGCTCGTACACCAAAGAATTTTTTCAATTTTGAAAAGACCCCTTTATTATTCTCATCTAATGATTGAAGCGGTACGGACTCTCCCAAAATACGGCGGGCAATATTGCGATATGCAATGGAAGCACGATTATTAGGATCCATTGCAATCGGCTCACCATTATTAGATGCTTTTATGACATTATCGTCATCTGCTACGATTCCTAATAGATCGATAGATAAATGTGAAACAATTTCATCTACATCGAGCATATCTCCATTTTTCACAAGATGATTTCGAATACGATTGATAACTAATCGCGGTCTTTCCATATCTTCTTTTTCTAATAAGCCGATAATTCGGTCTGCATCACGCACAGCTGATATTTCAGGTGTTGTAACAACGACCGCCTGATCAGCCCCTGCAATAGCATTTTTGTAGCCTTGTTCAATTCCGGCCGGACAATCAATAATAACATAATCATAGTCTTGTTTTAATTGGTCAACGACCTTCTTTATTTGCTCCGGCTCTACCGCTGTTTTATCACTTGTTTGAGCCGCTGGCAATAAATAAAGCATATCTTCAAAGCGCTTGTCTTTTACAAGAGCCTGATGCATCTTACAACGGCCTTCAACTACGTCAACTAAATCATAAATAATGCGATTTTCTAATCCCATTACAACATCCAGATTACGCAGTCCTATGTCAGTATCAACTAAACAAACACGTTTCCCTAAAATTGCTAGCGATGTACCTAAATTGGCTGATGTTGTCGTTTTACCAACTCCGCCTTTTCCTGATGTAATGACGATTGCCTCACCCAATGTTATATACCCCCTTCAAACCTCGATAAATTCGGTCTTAAATGACTGAGCTGCTGTAATCTTTCGATGACCATTTGTCCTTCTTCATCTATGTAGGCACATTCCATTTCATTTCCCTCATCTGGAACATGATCAGGTGCCCTATTTAAAGCATCACTTATTCTAAGCTGGGAAGGCTTCATAACAGATGCTGCAATAACAGCGTCCCGGTTCCCCTCAAATCCTGCATGTGCAATACCTTTCAAAGCTCCCAGTATAAAAATATTGCCACTGGCAATAACGATTCCACCCGGATTAACATCGCCGATCAATAGTAAATCACCTTGAACTTTCAATACTTGTCCAGAGCGGATAATCTTTGCTTCTGAGACAATTTCTGTCTCCCTTTTTAAACGCAAAGCTTCTTCTTTCGTTATAACATCACTTTCAATTGCGGCAATAACAAGATGTCGATTTTTCTCGATTATTATTTTTAATTGTTGTTCTTGTTCCTTATTAATAAAGCGATTTCCCACTTTTACACTTACTTCAATAACAGGGCTGTCTTCCCCGATATATTGTTTTGATGATAACATTCCCTCGAGATCATGAAGCAATTGTTCAAAAGAACATGAATCATCGAGATGTAACGTTAAACCATCTTTCGTACCTTTAATTGTAACATTTTGTTGTTTTTGAGCATTCATGACGTTCACCTCAACGACTTAAGAAATTCGACAGAAACGCTTAAATTCCTTTTTTCTTCAGTCAGGAATTTAAGTGAGAACAGGACTAGCCTTCTAAGCGCTTATTTATCCCATATTTAACGGGCAGTAAGACTCTCACCTAAAAAGCAAAAAAGATAGATGAGAGATTAACTGCCCGTAAAAGTCCGGACAACGGAACACATACTTAAGTTCACCACGCCACGCGAGCAACGTATGTGTGACCCGCATCCTGCGGGCCTCAACTAATTATC
>NZ_BCVG01000082.1 GCF_001591625.1 Metabacillus fastidiosus NBRC 101226 | reverse complement strand
ACTGATAGAAATTTCACTTTATCACTTTTCCTTTTTTGAACAAGTAATGAATAATAAGGCTATCTTTTCTCCAAAACTTCTAGTTGAACAGGTACATCAACAATACATAATAATTATTACTTTCAACACATACTAAAGGATGCATATCGTTCCTACATTCAATGATTCTACATGATGTTAAAAAGGAGAGAACTAAAATGAGTACAGAAATGCATAAAGAAACACCACATATTAAGCCTAATGGAGCAGAGATTGCCGAGACTATTCTTTTACCTGGTGATCCATTACGTGCAAAATTTATTGCGGATACTTATTTAGAGGATGTAGTCCAGTTCAATGAAATTCGCGGCATGCTTGGATTTACCGGCACATTTAAAGGGAAGAGAATCTCGGTAATGGGGACTGGAATGGGAACGCCCAGCATGGGGATTTATTCATGGGAGCTCATTAATGTGTTTGGAGTAAAAAATTTGATTCGAGTTGGTTCAGCCGGGGCTATACAAGATAATTTAAATTTGTATGATATTGTATTTGCGATGGGCTCATCGACAGACTCTAATTATGTCCATCAATTCAATCTTCCGGGGCAATATTCCATTACTGCGTCATTTGAGTTATTAGAAAAAGCAAAGAAAGCTGCGGATGAGAAGGGGCAGAATGTTCATGTCGGAAATGTTCTTTCTAGTGACATATTTTACAATGCTGATCCGACGGCTTTGCAAAAATGGAGTGAGATGGGGATTTTATGTGCGGAGATGGAATCAGCCGGTCTATATTTGAATGCTGCCCGTGCAGGTGTGAATGCACTTTGTATTTTAACGATCAGTGATCATATTTTCAGACAGGAGCAGACTACGCAGGAAGAGAGACAAACTGCATTTACAAATATGATGGAAATAGCTTTGGAACTTGCTTAATAAAACAGCTTTAAGAAAGGACATATATCAATGGTTGCAATAAATGAAATTTCACCAGAAACTCAAGAAAATAACGTGAAAAGAGCCATACCAGTTATATTATTCTTCTTTGTTTTTGCTTTAGTTATTGATAATTCATTTAAGCTCATTTCGGTTGAAATTGCAAACGACCTTGGTATTTCTGCAGCCACTGTAAGCTGGCAGGCAACATTAGCAGGTCTTGTCATCGGAATTGGAGCAGTTGTCTATGCATCTTTGTCTGACTCGATTAGCATTAGAACACTTTTGAGTATAGGTGTTATTTTAATATGTATCGGTTCCATAATGGGTTTTATCTTTCGAGAGTCATTTATATTAATTTTATTTTCGAGACTTATACAAACTGCTGGTTTAGCTTCTGCCGAAACATTGTATGTTATATATGTTACGAAGCATTTACCCAAAGAGGAGCAAAAGAAGTTTTTAGGATTCAGTACGAGCAGTTTCTCTTTATCGCTCATAATTGGCTCTTTAACTGGCGGATACGTTTCTACATATTTGCATTGGACAACCTTGTTTTTAATTCCTTTATTATCAATTTTCATACTTCCTTTCATACTGAAATATCTTCCAAAGGAAAAAGCGAGAAAAAGTCATGTCGATGTAGTTGGTTTAGTTCTCATTGCAGCAATTGCAACCTCAGTTATGTTGTATATTACTAATTTTAATTGGATCAATATTCTTATCTTTATTGTGGCAGTTGTATTATTTATATCGTATATAGGTAGGAGCAATAAATCTTTAATAAGTATTTCTTTTTTTAAAAATAAATATTTCGCATCCATTCTTACAGTTGCTATAGTCATTTATACAGTACAGTTAGGTTATATTTTCATGTTTCCATTCCTGCTTGAAAAAGTTTATGGATTAGGCTTGGATACTATCTCTTTATTGTTAATTCCAGGATATATTACTGCAGTTATTGTCGGAGCACTTTCAGGAAAAATTGCTAAAGTTTTAAATAATAAGCAAGCTATTCCTTTAGCGATGATTTTGATTGCTGTAAGTCTATTTGTTCCAGGTTTGTTTCTAGAGAGCTCAGTTGTCGTATTCGTCTTTTCCATGATCCTGTTCTCAGGTTCATTCGCATTAATGTATGCGCCAATGCTGAATGCATGTATTAGTACTATTCCTCCAGAAAAATCAGGAACTGCTATCGGATTTTATAATTTAGTCTTAAATGTTGCTGCTTCAATAGGTATTGCCTATACGGCAGCTATGATCGATTCCATTGAATTTAACTATATATTATTTATACTTGCTACTGTCGCTATTGCCGCATTATTAATATTCTGGTTACTTGTCGGTAGATTAGCAAATCATTGATGGAAAGGGGAATAACAGCCCTCTGGATGATTAAAAGATCTAGGGGGCTTTTTATTGTATATCAAAACTTCCTTTACATTAATTAGTATATTTTGTAAATATTCAATACATTTGATAAAAATTCTTTTCTGAGATGGGTTTATTTTTTATTTATCCTTTCATTTTTATAGGCATACATCTAATTTAGATGATGAAAACGGAATGCATATCTTAATGAAAAAAATGATCTATCACATTTTAATGGCCGACATCGATTTCATTCTCATTTGCAGACGATTCAATCATAGCCATCTAGACAATACTACCAAACAGAGCAGAGTAGAACAGGTAAGTATCAAATGATTTTTCATTGGAGCTATTTAGATTGGAGCTTTCCAAACAAGCGAATGAAAAAAGAATTTCGCCAGAATCAATATTGAAAAAAATGTATGCCAGCTGGAATCAAGGTGGACCACTAAGGAAATTATTATGTTTCCGTTCCTCGCTGGGAGTGGAATGCAGTGGGAAATGTGAATGTTTTTCAATCCGCCTTGGGTTACGAAATTGATGAATACACAAATGTTTGATGAATCCCAACAAGATATTGATTAGACCGATCCATATAATTTGATCATATGGAAAGCATTTGTGGGCATGATGTCAAGTCTTATTTATATGCACCAAATGCATTAGAATAATAATCTCTAACACCAAACTATTATTCTATATGGTGTGGTTTGAGCAGGGATACTTTTTGTGGCAGCTCCATAGATAACAATTAGATTTCGATTGGTAGGGTTTTTTGAAAAGTGCTGCCCATTTGTTAATACTATTTGGGTATATGGTGATAAATTTAATCGTAATTGTCCATCACTGCTCTCCAACTGACTATCAAAATAATCTACTTTTACATTCTGATAAGGGGTATCTTTTACGATGACAAGTGCTCGATACTGTGGTGGATATATAAGAGGGACAGGTGCATTCCCATCATAATATCCAGTTACTTTATCTCCTGCTGCCACCATTAAATGGTCTACAAAGTAAGTTGTGGGTGAAACCACGAAATTCACTATTGCTCCTGACCCGTTTTCTACAGACATTAATTTATAACAGCCTTCTCCTTCGCCATTTTGCCCTGTAATAAAATCACTAATCATGGTGACGGTCCCATGAAAAGAATTAAAATTTATCATTTTCATACCTCCATTACTTTAAGTAGGTGGCGGACCTGTTACCTCTAAAAAAATTAAGTAATTACTTGGTGTACAATATGTGGGTGAAAATCTAAATGACTGTGTGGATGCCCATAAAGGTTGTAAAATGTTATATAAATGAGAATAAGGACTCATATGAGAGAGAACCGGAAGAGATTAAAAAATCACCTTCTGGTTTTCTACAGAAGAGGGTTTCCCATCTAATAATGATATGAACGGTATCATAAGTAAATGAGATTTCTCTCTAGGTTAGAAGAGTGGATAGATGTAGGGGCTTAAATCAACCTGCATAATTAGGTATGTTTACACCTCAAAGGATTTACTTATATAAAAAAACCTTCAGGTTATCTTTCTTGTCAAGGGTGGCAAGCAGAACGTTTTTTGCCTCAGTTTGATATAAACGTTCTAAATTGGAAACAACCCAGATCTTATCCTTATTAATTTGCTTTAACTCTTCAAAATTAATCTTACCTTCCTTAATAATTGTCCTTGGTAAATCGAAGGGCTCTGCTTCCATTTGGAGGGATGCAGGTGTAAGTGGTTCGTATTTTGGCTCCAAAAAAAATGAAATTTTCCCGTTTGCTTCCCAGATAGCTAATGCTACTTTCTTCATATCTTCTACTTTTGCTTCCCGCAGCTCTTCCAATAAAACGTCAATAGTTATTCTCGCTTTTTTTAGTCCTTTATAAAGGATTTCTCCGTCTTGAATAATGGTAATTGGTGCATGATTAATAAGCCTTCTAAACCATGGCCATTTAAGGATCATAAAGATGCCTCCAAGATATAAGATCACTAATACACTCGTTGTAGTGACAGATCCCTTTAGCCCAAGCTTTTCGTCTGATAATGGGTGGGCAATAATATTTCCAATTACTAAAGCAATAACGAAATCAAGTAGTCTTAATTGGGAGATGGCACGTTGACCTAACAATTTAGCGACAATTACCAAAAAGAAGAAAGCAACAATAGCTCGAAGCGTCCACTCGGTTATAGTAAGTGTTTCCTGACTTTGAAAAAAATCCATGCAAGACACATCCTTTACCTCAATAACTACCAATTAGTTTAACACTAATGTTATTTTAATAATCCATAATCAATGATGAATTTAAATAAACTAGAAGAATCCGGAAAATAGCTCTTTTTACTAAAACTGAGTGGCTTCTTTTTGTATTTTACAAACGGGGTAAATCTTTTTTTGTGATTTTAAAACATTTAGATCTAGCATGATTGATAATTAATAATATATCGAATATAATTTAACGATATATCGAATATAATTAACGATATAGATGAGGAGGGATGAAATGAGAAATCGGAGAGGTTTTGTACAAGCAGCTATTTTGCATTTGCTCAAAGAAGAATCCATGCATGGATATCAAATTATGAAGGAACTAGAGGAACGGTCAAATGGTGTTTATTCTGCAAGTGCTGGGACGATCTATCCTGCGCTTCAAGAATTATTGGATCAAAATTTGATCGTACTGGATACCGGGTTAGATAAAAAGATTTATTCCCTCAATGAAAATGGGAGAAAACGTTTAGAAGAAGCTCCTAAATGTGAAAAAGGCGATTTTTGGGTTGAATGGAAAGAAAGAATGATATGGAAGAATTCCAAGGAATCGAAACAATTAAGAGCGGCAATAGAACGGTGGGAAAAAGAACTTCGAAAAGCTATGAAACAAACAAGAGGGAATCCAGAAGGTGTACTTGAATTAATTACCTTTATCGATGAAATGACCGATTGTTTAGAAAAGAATAGCAATAAGAAAGAGGAAAGTTCATGAATGCGATAAAAAAGTTACTTCAATATATTAGGCCATACACACTTTTTGCCGTTTTAGGGCCGCTTTTAATGTGCATTGAAGTAATAATGGATCTTTTGCAGCCAACTATAATGCAGAAGATGATTGATATAGGCATTGCGAATCAAGATAATGGCTATGTTTTGAAATTAGGATTTTTTATGTTACTAAGCGCGTTTGTCGGCTTAATAGGAGGAGCAGGAAGTTCTGTTTATGCTGCAAAAGCAGCTGTTCATTTTGCTACTGACCTACGTCGTGAAGTATTTAAGAAGACGGAACAATTTTCGAATCAGAATACAGACTCATTTGGTACAGGAAAATTAATTACAATTCTGACAAATGATATTGCGACACTGCAACAAGCTGTAATCATGACGCTGCGTATATTTGTACGAGGTCCTTTGTTGTTCATAGGATCTGTTGTGATCGTTTGGTTTACAGCGAGAGAATTATTTCCAGTGCTGCTAGTAGCGATCCCTATTCTTATTGCTTTTATCTATTACTTTTCAATAAAGACTGGGAAGCTTTTTTCAAAAGTACAAAAAGCCATGGATCAGGTGAATACAAAGCTTCAAGAAATGTTAGCCGGTATTCGGGTGATCAAGGCATTTGATCGTCATGATTATGAAAAGAGCCATTTTAAAACGGTCAATGATTTACTAATGAAAAGAAATATGACTGCTGAACAGCTGATTTTAACCTTGATGCCTATTATGATGTTCGTTGTTAACATAGGGATTATTGCCGGACTATGGATGGGTGTTATAAAGGTAAATGAAGGTACACTACAAGTCGGGGTCATTTTAGCCTTTATTAACTATTTAAACATTATGATGAATGGATTAATGAGCAGCAGCCATGTATTAATGCAGATTGCTCGTTCTTTTTCCTCAGCTGAGAGAATTGTTCAGGTATTTGATACAGAAATTGATATTAAGGAACACGAGCACCTAATTTCAGAACAAGAAATATATGGTGAAGTGGAATTTAGACAGGTTAATTTCAGCTATAGTAAAAATGGGGAACATGTACTTAGAAACATTTCGTTTAAAGCTAGTATTGGACAAACAATAGGGATTATTGGTTCAACCGGCAGTGGAAAATCAACGCTCGTCAAATTGATTCCTCGCCTGTATGACCCGGATTCAGGAGACATTCTCATAGATGGGGTCAGCTTAAAGAATTTACCGCTTGAAAAACTCCGTACAGCGATTGGATTTGTTCCACAAAAAGCCACTTTGTTTTCCGGATCTATCAAGGATAATTTACATTTTGGGAAAGAGGATGCAACAATCGATGATATGGAGCAGGCTGCACAATTTGCTGCCGCTACTGAATTTATTAACAGATTTGATGGGAAATTTGAACACAAGCTCATGCAAGGAGCGACAAATTTATCTGGGGGGCAAAAACAAAGGCTATCAATGGCACGTGCTTTTCTCCGTGAACCTAATATTTTAATTCTTGATGATTCAACCTCAGCTATTGATGCTTTGTCAGAATCAGCTGTGCAACAGGCATTAAGAAAAGCTCACTCCAATACGACTGTATTTATCATTTCATCAAAAATATCTTCCATTATAGATGCGGATCAGATCCTTGTCATGAAAGATGGAGAGATTGAAGCTAGTGGAACACATGATGAATTATTAACTCAAAGTAAGGTGTATCGTGATATTTATACTTCTCAAAGTGGAAGGGAGGTTAAAAACGTATGAATAAACCTGCTTCACAATTGAATCCGAATATTATGAATCGTGCCCGTGGTCCGAGGGGATTTAGTGGACCAGCTGTAAAAGCAAAGGATCGGAAAGGAACTGTAAAACGGATTTGGCTGTATATGGAGAAGCAAAAAGCAGCATTAATTGCCTCCATTATTTTTGTTATTATGTCCACTTTATTAGGTCTCCTTGGACCCTATATGATTGGAATTATAATTGACGAATATATCATTCCAAAGGATATAGGGGGGACGCTCAGACTGTTGGTTTTCCTTATGCTTGTCTATATAGCTACGGCAGTGTTTACGTGGCTGCAAACTTTTATGATGGTCCGAGTATCATTACAAACGATTCGAAATTTGCGCCAGGATTTATTTGATAAATTTCAAACCTTATCTTTAAGGTTTTTTGACAATCGTACACACGGTGATCTAATGAGCAGGGTAACGAATGACATAGAGAGCTTGAATAGTGCACTAAGCCAAAGTGTTATACAAATCTTTTCGTCCATTCTGATGGTTTCAGGAGTGGCGATTGCAATGTTTTCTCTTAATTGGATACTTGCCATTGTGACACTTCTTGTAATCCCATTAATGATTTTTACGACTAAAAAGATAATTACTTATAGCAGTGGATATTTTATTACGAGACAACAGGATTTGGGTGAATTAAATGGATTTATAGAAGAATCTATTTCAGGAAATGAAGTTATCACACTTTTTGGTAAACAACAAAAAATTGACCGTCAATTTTCAGAGGTTAATGAACGATTACGTCAGTCGGCCATGGCTGCCGATACCTTTTCCGGATTTCACGGGCCAGTCAATAACTTTATTAATAATATTGGACTTGGTTTTGTTATTGCGATTGGCGCGGTTATGACAGTGGAAGGGATGGCATCTGTTGGAATTATTGCCGCCTTTGTTACCTACTCTCGGCAATTCTTTCGCCCAATTAACCAGCTTTCTAATTTATTAAATATGTTTCAGTCAGCAATTGCAGGTGCGGAGCGTGTATTTGAAATCATGGATGAGACACCTGATTTGGTAGATAAAAAGGATGCCATTGTAGTAGAGTCATTTAAAGGAGATGTTGAATTTTCCTACGTCCATTTTGGCTATGAGAGTGGAAAGCCTATTTTGAAAAATATTCATTTCCAAGTGAAACCCGGTGAGAAAATTGCTCTTGTTGGTCCAACAGGTTCAGGCAAGACGACTATCATTAATTTGTTAATGAGGTTTTATGATGTGACTGCTGGCGAAATAAAAGTGGATGGTCGAGATATTCGTGATTATGAAATAAGCGGATTGCGGAAAAAAATCGGAGTTGTGCTTCAAGACACTTTCTTATTTTCAGGAACGATTATGGAAAACATTCGTTATGGACGTTTAGAAGCAACAGATGAGAATATCGTAGCTGCGGCAAAAATGGCATCAGCACACCATTATATTAAACATTTGCCTGAAGGTTATCATACACGTATTACTTCCGGCGGATCCAATTTAAGTCAGGGGCAGCGCCAATTACTGGCCATTGCCAGGGCTATTTTAGCTAATTCAGATATCTTGATACTTGATGAAGCCACATCAAGTATTGATACAAATACTGAAATAGAAATTCAAAAGGGAATCAATCGGTTAACCGAAGGACGAACAAGCTTTGTGATTGCCCACCGTTTAAAAACTATCGAAAATGCTGATCGTATTTTAGTAATTAATCAAGGAGAAATTATTGAGTCAGGTACACATCAAGAGCTTTTACAGAGAAAAGGATTTTACTTCAATATGTATGAAAGTCAGTTCATTAACTGAGGGAAATAGCAAAACTATCTTTCTAGTAAC
Source organism: Metabacillus fastidiosus NBRC 101226 (assembly GCF_001591625.1). Classification (GTDB taxonomy): domain Bacteria; phylum Bacillota; class Bacilli; order Bacillales; family Bacillaceae; genus Metabacillus; species Metabacillus fastidiosus. Next base: position 8,076 of record NZ_BCVG01000082.1, on the reverse strand, counting down.
TGGTTGTCATATATGGAAATATTAATAAACAATAATTGACGATGATAATCATTTTTAATTAAACTATAAAAAACGATAAGAAGAATAGGAGATGCTACCATGTTTGTTCAAATGAGAAAAATTGTTGTGACAGAAGGTAATTCAGAAAAGGTAGTTGAACGTTTTGGAGGAAAAGGATTAGTTGAACAGCAGGAAGGTTTTATTGATTCAACTGTAATGGTAAAAAAGGTGCGACGCGGTGATGAAGAGGTAGTTGTTATGATTAGATGGGAATCAGAAGAGCACTGGAAGCAATGGGAAAAAAGTGATGCTCATATTGCAGGCCATAAAGCAAATCTAGGTAAACCAAAACCTGAATATATTATCAGTTCAGAAGGCGGATTATATGAGGTGAAAACAGTTAAGAAGACAGAAAAATAACTGTTTTTATATTTGAAATGCGTATCTAAACAAGAATGAGAGAATGCCATGTTAACTAAATATGGCTTTTTCTACATTAGGTTATTTGTTATATCCCGATATTTAATATTAGCGAAGAGATGTTAATCGCTATTATTTTACTCATATAAAAATCACCTCTGAGATAAATGCAGAGAACCGCATCGTAAAAGAGTATATATTGGAAATATAGCAAATGTATAAAGCAGGTAAGTGAAGTAGTGAGGAAGCGGTACAAAGACTCTAAAAAAACTGTTTGTTCATACCCCTATAATCATTTTGATTTATTCGTATTTTTATATAAAACTATGTAAAGATATACGAGGGAATTATATGAACACATTAACTAAGGGAGCCCTTAAGATGGCATTAGCGGGATCTGTTACGTTTGCTGTCACTAATGCTTTGTTAGCTGATCAATTTTCTAAGCCGTTGACACTAGGAAATGCTGCAATTAGACAATCAGAAAAAATGGTCAAAGATCAAGTACCGATAATAGATGTGAAAGAGGATCAAACCAGGCTTCCACATGATATATCTGTTATCCAATTGGCTTCTGAAGATACAAATAAGAATGATAGGACTATACCAGTCATTCAACAGGATATAAAAAAAGTTAGCAAGACTCCTGTATTAAATACTGCTAGTACAGAAAAGACAACACCTGTTGTAAAAGTAGTATCTACAACAAATGTAAAAGCACCGGTGAAAAAGGCTGCTTCCACACCAATAAGAACAAATACAGCCAAACCAGCTGATGTAAAAACAGTACCTAAGAATAGTACAAAGGCACCAGTGACAACAGCTGCACCAAAGCCGGCGGGAACGGGTACAACAAATACAGCCAAGCCAGCTGATAAAACAACGGTACCTGGAAATAGCACAGAAGCACCGTCAAAGCAGACTCCATCCACACCGGCAGGAAATAAAGTAACAAGTACGGATAAAACGACGAAAGCTAATCATGGACAACAAGTTTCTCAAGCTGCAAAAGAAAAGGCTGCAAGCAATAGGGATAAAAAAGAGAACAATGGAAAAGAAATGTAATCGTCTAAAGGATCACTAAAAAAAGAGTGATCCTTTTTCTGTTGTAAATTAATGTGAAAGAGGCCTTTCCCAATTGGGAAAGACCTGTGTGAAAATTTTATTATATATTTTCCTTAACATCCACAATAGAAGTTTCCTGCGTTACATTACCTTTTCGTTTTAGTTTATTCCATCCAACAGCTACTCCTTTTATCGCTGAAAATATCGATTTTATTACAACATAAGTCATAAGCTGTTTGTACAAGATTCTCTGTAAAAACAGTGAACCCAGTGGTTTAGGACTTTCTTTCTCCAATCGAAATGCATATAGAGAAGTAAAGAAGTCCAGTAAGTAAAAAAGAATAAATCCAATGACTGCTTTTTCGGGATGCGGGTTAAAAAGTGCCATAATGAACAATATATCTGCAATAGGTGATACTGTTTGATAAACATATTGGAAAAGCCACATATTTGGAAGAGCTACATATCCTAATGAGTTATTATTTTTATTGAATAAAGCCTCACGATGTTTCCATAAGCATTGCAACGTACCATAAACCCATCGGTAACGCTGTTTTGCCAGGCTTTTAATATCTTCCGGCACCTCTGTAAAAGCATAAGCTTTTTCTTCAAACTCAATCTTTTTCCCATTGCGTAAAAGAGTAAGTGTGATATCGGTATCCTCTGCCAGTGTATCCTCTTTAAAGTATCCTGCCTCTTCTACTTCTGTCTTTCTCCATGCGCCTATCGCACCTGGTACAACCGTAATGCAATTTAGAGCTGCAAAGGCTCTTCTCTCCAGATTAAAGCCTGTTACATATTCGATGTGCTGCCAATTTGTAAGGAGATTTCCCTTATTACCTACCTTTACATTACCTGAAACAGCAGCCACATTTTCATTTGTAAAATGGTTAACAAGTAGTGAAATAGCATTTTCAGCGATGAGTGTATCAGCATCAAGAGCAACTACAATTTCTCCCTTTGCTTCTTTAAAACCAAGATTAACAGCAGAAGATTTCCCACCATTGTTTTTCTTAATTAATCTGATGAGAGGATGGTTTTCATAAGCTGCTTGAACTACAGCTGCAGTATCATCCTTGGACCCATCATCTACAATCAGTATCTCAAAAGCCGGATAATCGCTGGATAAAATAGAGTCAACTGTTTTGCAAATTACTTTTTCCTCGTTATAGGCAGCAATAACAACACTGACAAAAGGTGTAAAGTTTGGGTCGATGTTAGTTTCTTTATACCTTTTTATTTGCTTTCTAGAGAGGAAAACAAAAATAATGAGTCTTAAGATTCCTAAAACGATAGCTGAGTAGAAAAGGAAGCTTAATCCTGAGTGCCAGCCTTGTATAACCTTGAATACAGCCTTACTATAGATTAAATAGGGGCTGTCCTGATCAGCAGGGGGCATAATTTCACTAGTACTTTTTTCAGTTAGATTAGAAATAGTGGTAAATGTATAGCCGCGCTCTTTTAATTTTTTAATAATAATAGGCAATGCCTTAACAGTATTAGAACGGTCACCGCCAGAATCGTGAAACAAAATCACATTTCCTTTTGGCAGCTGATCCAGCACCCGATTCACAATTTCATCACTTGATATCGCTTTCCAATCATCAGAATCAATCAGCTCACCGACCATCGTATAACCCATATCTTGCGCTCGTAATATAGGTATCAAATCTCGCTTTTTGCTCGGTTCCGCGCCAGCTGTATACGGTGGGCGGAAAAGTGTCATTGAATGGCCTGTAGTTTCTTGAAATAAACGCTGGTTGGCATTCAATTCCATCTTTGTTTGAAATGATGTGACAGATGAAATATTAGGATGGGTAAATGTATGATTACCAATTTCATGCCCTTCTGCATGCATCTTTTTAACTAACTCTGGATGAAGCAAAGCATTCTTCCCAACGATGAAAAATGTCCCTTTAATATGATTCTTGTCTAAAATATCTAATATTTGCGTTGTATATTTTGGATCTGGACCGTCATCAAACGAAAGGACGACTTCCTTTGTTTTTGGTTTGCCATATCTGGCTACATGAAACGGCTGTGGTAATTTAACGTAGGTTTCATCTTGTATCATTCCATGTGAATCCAATTGAATTTTTCGTTTACCATTTTCAGCTTGAGAAATTATTTTTAAAATTTCTCCAGCACCTGTGTAATGAACAGATTCAGAAGTGGTCAAAGTTTTAAGAGCCTTGGATGGATTATCTATTGCCTCTCGTTTATTAATATAATTCCATATAGAGGGATCTTCAGAGCCGAGACGCCAAATTGCTACTCCTCTTGAGCCACTGTCTATTGCTGATTTCATTTGATTATAAAATGTAGCAGCATCTAAAAACCATACAACATGATTTTTGCCATTTAGTTTGTATCGTAAATAAGGATTGCCCGTTTGCTTATTCCAATAAATTTGGAGGTCAGTTCCAACTCCTAAATTCATGATATCTTCGAACGTCAGTGCCTTTGCAGGTTTTTGGGAATTTTCTTCCCAGTCATAACCATAGTTTCCTAAACTCGCAACTAATTTGTCGGGAGGAATATTGAGCTGATTTAGGCTCTCCTTTACCCAATCAGTTGGCGCTATAGGACCAGGCTTACCTATGGAGGTATGCTGATCATACAGCATGACAATTATGCGGTCAGCGCTGGCTGCTAAAGCAGCATAGTCAAAACTATTATCATTTGGCGGGACATCCAATGTAACTGTTAGACCATACTGGTGAAATTCTTTATAAACTTTATTCATAAAACGGGTAAAGTTATCTTTATCTTTTTGATTGATTTGTTCAAAGTCGATATTGATCCCGTCAAAATCATTTGTTCTCACATAAGCCAGCATTTTCTTAATAAAAAGATTCTCCGCGCCCGGTGTAGTAAACAGCTGGTGCAGTATATCCCCATCCCATTTATTATTAATGAAATTATTAACTAATGGGAGAATCTTAATATTATGTGCCTTTGCCTCCGTAACAATCGAATTGTCAGTACTCGTTTTGAGGGTAAGGTCAGAAGTAAGCTGCAGCCATTCCGGTATTAATGTTGTGATAGAATCTATATTTTTTTTGAAAGAATGTTTGCTGTTTTCATCCCAATTCACATAAAATCCATAAACTTCTTGTTCACTTACAATTTGTTTTTTGTGCAAGGAGTCTGTATTTTTTTGTATAAAAGGGGAAGAATTTGTCCTTTGAATCTGTGAAGCAAGCTCTTCTTCACTGAAAGCTGTATTAATTGGCTTAATTCCGCTCTTTACAGTACTTTCATCCAATTCCAGGTCAGGAAATATTGGGTCAGTATGAAGGCTTTCAATAAAAATAGTCGATACTAAAACAATTAAAATGGTAAAGCCTACAGTCATTCGTTTAATAATTGACCAGCGTCTTTTTGCGGGATCAAGAAAAATATGCTCTTGATCTTGTTCTCTTTTCTTCAGTCCTAAATTATAGAACCAATGAAAGAAAAAATAGCACACAAGGCCAATCAAGCCTCCGAACACTGCCGATACAATGGATTGTGAAGATTGTATATTCATTTTCAGAGCAGAAAATGGCCAGTAATCTTTCATGAATTGTAAATCTGAGACAGGTAAATCACGAATATTAGGAATAAAAATCGTGATTAACATACCAAGAAATAGGGCGATAATATTCAGACGCAAAAATAATGAAAAAGCAAGCAGTAATGGAATTCTTAAATTGTCTAAAGGTAAAAAGGCCAGAAAAAAACCAAGTGTACTCGCAACTGCTCCTGTACTTCCAGTGACAGGTGCGAACAATGATCTGACAATCCACCTAAAAATCAGGTTCATATGGACTCCCCCCAGGTGTAGTGTTAAAAATATATAATTATATTTTCAATAAATTGGATCTATAACAAAACATAGGATTATTAACTGACAATCATCCTAAATATTCCATTATCAGCGGACAGATTTTTCAACATAGAATGACTAATAACAAAAGCTTACGCAGCAGTTCTATAATTTTAGGGGGAGGCTGAGAAATTTTTAATTTTTAGGTGGTAATTGAGGGTAATTAAGGTAAATATAAAAATAAGTTGATACAGAAAGAACTAATAAGCTTATAGGTGGGGATAATAGTTGGTAAAATTTCATTCATTTAAAAATGAGTGAGGGACATGTAAAAAACCCTCACTCATTGGAAACTTATTTTATAGGAATTTTAATAAAAAACGTACTTCCTTTGCCTTTTTCACTAGAAACTTGAATGGTTCCTTTGTAGCTTTCCACAATCCACTTTGCGATCGGAAGTCCAAGCCCATGTCCTCCGACTTGCCGTGTCCTCGCCTTATCCACCCGATAAAAGCGTTCAAAGATTTGGTCATGATCCTCTGGACTTATTCCGACTCCGGTATCTGTCATAGTAATGAGCAGTTCCTTATCTCTAACAGAAAGGGAGAGATGAGCCTCCCCGCCATTTCCAGTGTATTTAATGGCGTTGTCTAATAAAATATAAAGCAGTTGTGTTAATCTTTGGGAATCCCCATTTATAAATAGTGTTTCAGGGGCATCAAAGTGAATCCTAATTTGTTTGGATTCAGCCATAGCTCGAACTGATTCAACAACTTCCTCTGCAATTGGGCGAAAATCAAACGATTCCATAACGTGTTCTACTATCCCGGAATCAGATCGGGCCAATGTCAATAAATCGCTGACTAATCCTGTCATTCGTTTTACTTCATTTTTCATATTGAAAAGGAGTTTATTGGAGTAATCCTCTTTTTTCAAATCTAATGTCATTTCCAATGCATTGATTGATGAAAGCATAATACTTAAGGGTGTCCGTAATTCATGTGAAGCATCAGCAGTAAATTCCTGCTGTCTCGAAAAGGCCCGGTTAATGGGAACCATAGCTTTTTTGGACATGTAATAACTTATTATAAGTGCTACTCCTGAAAAAAGGCCCGCCAAAACTATTAAGATAATAAGCAGCCATTTAAAAACCTGATAGGCGAGTGAAATTTCCTTGCCAATATAAAGCATCCCAATTACTTTTCCATCATAGTAAATAGGCTGGCCAGCAATAATTAAACGGATTGTATCTGTTCTTTGGGCTGGACGGAATTCATCTCTTCGGTCTTTACCATTTTCTCTCTTTTTAGAAAATTCAACTTGAAAAGTCTCTTGAAGTATTTCATTTCGACCAGGTTCCCAGTTTGAGATGGCAGTGGAAATTTTAGGACGAAGCTCTGGAATTCGTTCATCTCCCAGTACGATTTCTCCAGAACGGTTCACAACATAATAGAAAAATTGATCCGGATCTTTTACAAGGGACTCTTGATTACGAAAATCTAAATGACCTTCATGGTCTTGATATTTTAAGTAGTTCTCGATATTCCTTGCTTCCTGACTGACACTGGATTTTAGTTCGCGTTCCTGATCTTTAAAAATAGTCGCATATAAGATCGTATAGACAACAGCGATGAAGACGACTAAAAATAGCATAAGTAAACCACTATACAATAATGTTAATCGAAATTGTGTGCTTTCAAATATATCCTTTTTACGAAATAAACGAGTGAGAGAGGGCTTTTTAGTTTTCAATTTTATAGCCAACTCCCCTTATACTTTGGAGTAAGTCTTGTTTTCCAAACGTATCTAATTTTTTACGAAGCAATTTAATTGTCGCATCAATTGTCTTCGTTGATACATCCGCATCAATCCCCCAGATTCGGTCTAAAATCACTTCTCGAGGTAAAACTTGCCCTTTATTTTTAACTAACAAATCAAGCAGCTGGAATTCGCGAGGGCTTAATTGAATTTCTTCTTCACCTTGAAGAACAGTTTGGCTTGTACGATTGATGATCAAGCCCCGAATAGAAATCTGTTCCTCTAAAATTGGGGCATAATTCCGGCGTGTAAGAGCACGTAAACGGGCAAGAAGCTCATCGATTTCAAATGGCTTAATTAGATAATCATCCGCTCCGGCATCTAAACCGTTTATGCGGTCCTCGACTGTATCTTTAGCGGTTAACATTAATATGGCCCCCGAATAACACTCGCTTCTAAGTTTTTGACAAACTGAGATTCCATCTCCATTCGGCATCATCCAATCCAATATTAAGACATCATAGTGGGAAGCTGTAGCATACTCGTATGCATCATCTCCTTCGGTCACCCAATCAACCTTATAGCCGCCCTTCTTTTTCAACATAAAACTGATCAATTCACCAAGCTGTAGATCGTCTTCTGCTAAGAGAATATTCAAGTTAAGCACCTCTTTTTTGCCTGTCATCATTTTTCTTGTTATTAATATTACCCTTTTCAGTATTTCTAGGAAAGCTCGATTGTTATAAAAATCAACACCACCGCAACAATGGTTACGGTGGTAATAATGAAAGAGAGATTTTTAATTATTTTTTAAAATTTCGAATGTTTGACACCAAGCTTTTCTAATTCAGCCTTGGCATTATCTAGGAGCTCTTGTGCCTTAGCTTTTGTGTCGTTATCTAAGTTAGCAAGCATGTCTTCTTTTCCTGCACGTTCCGGAAGATTAACACCTAATTTTTCTAACTGAGTTTTTGCTTCTTCATGAGTAATAGTACCAGCCTTTTCTTTTTCGAAAATAGCTT
>NZ_BCVG01000081.1 GCF_001591625.1 Metabacillus fastidiosus NBRC 101226 | reverse complement strand
CCAAATCCTTGATTTTACCGGATTTTCATCACAGGGCCTTTCAGCAGGGTGTCCCCAAAGGGTTGCTCTTTACCCTTCGGGGACACCCTCAGCTGCATATTTTATCTTAATTATTAATCGGAACTTTCTACTGTAATCAAATTATAGTTCTTATAAACTATAATTTCTAGTAAAAAGGTCTTGTTTTTCAGATTTTCTTTCTATATACGAAACTTATTAATAATATGCTGCAGTTCTTCCATCAAACTTTTTAATGTTTCACTCGCAGCAGCAATTTCCTCTGTTGACATACTTGTTTCCTCAGCTGAGGCACTTATTTCCTGAATTGCTTCATTGGAATCTTTTGCAAGCAAAACAATTTTCCCGATCGCTTCAAGCCCTGTTTTTGTCTTTAATGCTACTTCAGCAATTGTTTCATTCATCTCTTTCACTTGGAGCATCGATTTCGTAGTTATTCCATCAATCTGCTGAAAATCATCCGCTGCTTCATCCACCATTTTCAAGCCTTTTTTAGCTTCATCTGCTCCGATTGTCATATAGGAAACAGCTTTTGCCGTATCATTAATAACATCCTTTATAACCGCTGTAATTAAATTCGCAGATTGGGCAGAGCGTTCTGCCAGTATACGTACTTCACTCGCAACAACAGCAAAGCCTTTCCCATGCTCTCCTGCTCTTGCTGCTTCAATACTTGCATTTAATGCGAGTAAATTTGTCTGATCAGCAATGTTTGTAATAACATCAGCAATTTCCTGAATTTCTTTTGATCTATTTCCAAGTGCATGAATGACTCCGGTCATATTATGAACAGAATGATGAATATTTGTCATCTGCTCCGTCACATGTATAAAAGAGTCATTCACTCTTTTAGAAACATCCTTTGTATGAATGGCAGCCTCCTCTACATGTACCGCCACAGATGAAATATCCTGCAGTCCGTCTCTTACATGTTCAATAGCTTTCGCACCTGCCTCTGTTTCATACATAACATTTTCAGCGTTATAAACAGAGTTTTGTATACCACTTGTAATTTCTCCTGTTGCTTTGGCAATTTGTTCTGTCTGCATTGAAAGATGATCAACAAATTCTGAAACTTGCTCAGTTGATTTTTTAACACCTTTCACAATTTTCCGGACATTTTCCATAAAACCGTTTATATATGTAATAAGCTGTTTCACTTCAAAAAATGCTTTTGTTTCCACTCTTTTCGTTAAATCCCCATCTCCATCTTTCACTTCGCGAATTCGCTCTGTTACTTCGACAATAGGCTGGAACAACCTTTTTGATGTAAATATAATAAATAAAATAACAACTAATACTAAAAGAAAAGTAACAATCCCATTTTTATAAAGCATATCGCTTACCATTGACATAGCACTTGCTTTTTCTTGAACAGAAATAACCGCCCAGTTTTCAGAACCATCTGACAATTTAACCGGTGAGTAGCCGCTGACCACTTTCTCTCCATTCGTATCTTCATATTCTGCAACACCATGCTCCCCATTTAAAGCAGCATTCGTAATTTTTTGGAGCTCATCAGGTACTTCAATTTTTTCATTTTTCGTAATATGATTTCCTTGTGCATCAAGCTGAATATTATCATTACTATCATATGTAAGAACTGTTTTCGTTAAAGTCTTATAATTATATATTTCAGACACATACTTCTCATCAGGATGTGCCACAACTTTTCCTTCACTGTCAATTAAATATACATATGTATCGTTTTGACGTTTTGAAAATTCTTCAATAATCTTCTGTAAAGCAGTAAGTTTTATATCTGCTCCTAAAAATCCAGCCATCTCTCCATTGCTTTTTTTAATAGGATAAAAGATAGAAGCTACTGGAACATTACCATTAACAGAATAATAGGATGGACTAATAAAAGGTGCTTTTTTCTCCATCATCTCTTCATAATACCAGCGATCCCCTCTAAACCCGAGTTCACCAGCTGAACGAGCAGTTTGCATTCCGGTCATATCCTGAATATAAAGTAAATCAAAATAGTCATTCTTTTCAACTGCTGAAACTAAAGTTCTCTTTTGATTCTCAGGGTCGAACTGTATGATCGTTTCATTAATTGCCAGCAGTTCCGTAACACTATATGCTTCCTTTATAAAGCCCGCTACATTTTCTGCTAAAATCATTGTGTATGATTGATTTGTGTTTTCCACATATCTTCCTAAATCATCTGTTAAAAAGTAATGATTAACAGTCGTAATGATCAGAAATGGAACAATCGTTAAAACAATCATAATAATTAAAAAGTACTGTTTAATCGATTTAATCATATGCTCATCCTTTCCTGCTTTTATACATTAATATGATAAAAAATACCTAGATAAATATACCATATATCATCCTGATAAAATAATATTTTTTCTCAAAATAGCCATTTTTTATAAAAAAAATTAATCATAAAAGGGACTTAATACTCATTTAATAAAAACTAAGTGAAAATGATAATATTCAATTTTATATGTAAAATAAAAAAGAGCCATGCTGAAATGAACCCAATTGCCAGATAGAACTAACAATTGGGATACAATTCATACTGATGGCCCTTCTTATTTTAATTTCACTTTTTGTAATCTTAATGCATTAATAACGACAGATACAGAGCTGAACGCCATTGCTGCACCTGCAAGCCACGGGGCTAAAAATCCTAATGCCGCAATTGGTATTCCTAATGTGTTATAGCCGAAAGCCCAGAAAAGATTTTGTTTAATATTACGAATTGTTTTCCTGCTCATGATGATTGCGTCAGCAACACTGTTTAAATCACCGCGCATTAACGTAATATCTGCGGCTTCCATTGCGACATCGGTCCCTGTTCCGATTGCCATCCCAATATCTGCCACAGCTAAAGCAGGCGCATCATTAATACCGTCACCTACCATAGCGACTGTTTTACCCTCTTTTTGTAACTTCTTCACTTCATTTACTTTTCCTTCTGGAAGAACTTCACCGATTACTTGATCAATTCCTACTTCATCCGCGATTGCTTTAGCAGTTCTGTTATTATCACCAGTTATCATAATAACTTCAAGACCTAAATCCTTCATTCGCTTAATTGCTTCTTTCGATGTTTCTTTTACTGTATCGGCTACAGCAATAATACCACTGTATTCTCTATCAATCGCAACGATCATTACTGTTTTACCATTTTCCTCTAACTGTTCTATTTTTGTCATTACGATCCCAAGCTCAATATTGAAATCGGCCATAAGCTTTCTCGTTCCTACTAAAATTTCTTTTCCATCTACTTTTGCCTGAATACCATGTCCTGGTATTGCTTCGAATTGTTCGATGGCTAATAAAGAGATATTTTTTTCTTTTATTCCTTTTACAATTGCTTCTGCAAGAGGATGTTCTGATTGTTTCTCTGCAGTACCGACTAATTGAAGAAACTCATATTCATCCACACCATGTTTCGTCGCTACATCTGTTAACACAGGCTTTCCATTTGTAACTGTACCTGTTTTATCGAGTACGATCGTCGTAATTTGATGTGTTAATTCAAGATGCTCCCCGCCTTTAAAAAGCAGACCATATTCAGCCGCACGACCTGAACCAGCCATAATAGAAGTTGGAGTGGCAAGTCCTAATGCACATGGACATGCGATAACTAAAACAGCGATTAATTTTTCAAGTGCAACTGCAAATTCACCAGGGCTGACAAATAAATACCAAACAAGAAATGTTATAATTGCTATTCCTACAACAATTGGTACAAATATTCCTGAAATCTGATCTGCCATACGCTGAATCGGTGCCTTGGATCCTTGTGCTTCTTCCACAACTTTAATAATTTGTGCAAGTGCCGTATCTTTTCCAACCTTAGTAGCTTTCATTTTTAGAAAACCATTTTTATTAATAGTTGCTCCGATAACAGTATCTCCGATAGTCTTATCAACTGGTACACTTTCCCCAGTTAACATTGATTCGTCAAGTGCGGATCTTCCTTCAATTATTTCCCCGTCTACCGGTACTTTTTCACCTGGCTTTACATAAATAATATCGCCAATAACTACTTCTTCTAATAGTATATCTATCTCCATTCCATCTCTAAATACTGTAGCTGTTTTCGCCTGTAAACCAATTAATTTTTTAATTGCTTCTGATGAGCGCCCTTTTGCTCTTGCTTCGAATAATTTCCCAAGAATAATTAATGTAATTAAAACTGCACTCGTTTCAAAGTAAAGATCAACCATTTGATGACCTGAACCAATGGATTTAATTGATGAATATAAACTGTAAAAATAAGCAGCAGATGTTCCTAAAGCGACTAATACATCCATATTGGCACTTTTATTTCGAAGTGCTTTATACGCTCCAACGTAAAACTGTCCGCCAATAATAAACTGGACTGGCGTTGCAAGCGCAAGCTGAAACCATGGATTCATAAATATTTCTGGTAAATAGATAAAAGATGTAAACTCAAAATGACTGACCATTGCCCATAATAACGGGAAGGATAAAAGGAGAGAAAAAAGAAATTTCATTTTCTGCTTTTTTATCTCTTTCTCACGATGATCTGTCTTCTGTTCAGATACATCCTCCTGTTTTACTTTCGCTTCGTAACCGATCTTCTCTACTTGTTTTCTCATTTCGCTTATAGTTACCGCAGATGGATTATATTCTACTGAGGCTCTTTCAAGAGCAAAGTTCACAGTTGCTTTATTTACTCCCTCAAGTTTATTCAATCCTTTTTCAACCCTTGTAGCACATGCCGCACATGTCATACCGATAATATCAAATTCTGCTTTCTCGCTGACGACATCATACCCTAAGTCTTTTATCTTTTCCTGAAAATTTGCGGGAGATACCGCTTCAGAATTATACTTCAATGTAGCTTTTTCAAGCGCAAAGTTTACATTAGCTTCTGCTACTCCATCGAGCTTCTTCAGCCCTTTTTCGACCCGTGTGGCACATGCTGCACAAGTCATACCAGCTATTTGCAGCTGAACTTCTTTTAATTGTCCATCCTTTTCCATTATTATTGCTCCTTTATAAATAAGATTTAAATATTATGCAATGTTTATATTTATATACTATACCCCTCTACCCTATATTGTCAACATATTAAATTACTTTTCTCTGACAGTAGATAAGACAAATTAAAACAAGCCTATCTATACATTTGTATGTTTTTTAACATAGGGGGGAATTTAATACTAACTAATCGTAAGAAAAGAGGATTTTAAATGGAAGATAAAACGAAAATCCGTTTAACGGCTGCGGAAATCTCTGGAGTATGGTCTCAATATATAAATGATACTTTATCTGTTTGTGTCAATACTTATTTTCTAAAGAATATTGAAGATGAAGAAGTACGTCCAGTTGTTGAGTTTGCTCTAAAAACAGCGAAAGAAAATATTACTATTATGAAAGAAATTTTTCTAAAAGAGCAGTTTCCTATTCCTGTAGGCTTTACAAAGGAAGATTTTAATCCAAATGCTCCGAAACTTTTTTCCGACACATTTATATTAATGTATTTACGTCAAATGTCGATTCTTGCCATGGCGGCAAACTCAGCCGCGCTTGGTTTAGTAACAAGGCCTGATATTGTTTCTTTTCATAAAAGAGTTTTACAAAGAGCCGTCCAACTGCAGGATTTAACAAGAGAACTTATGCTCAAACAAGGGACATATATTAAGCCTCCTTATATTACGACATGTGATGAAGCAGAATTTGTACAAACGGAGAAATTTCTGGGCGGATTTTTCGGCAGTAAAAGAGCTCTTACATCAATTGAAATAACCCATCTTTTTCTGAATTCAAGGACAAATTCTATCGGAAAGGCACTTATTACTGCTTTCGCACAAGTTGCCCAGAAAAAAGATGTAAAACAATTTTTAATAAAAGGAAAAGAAATCGCACAAAAGCATATGAACACCTTTGAACATTATTTAGAAAAAGAGGATCTGCCTGCACCGATGGGATGGGATTCCTCTATTTCTGACTGCACCTCATTCGTTTTTTCCGATAAATTGATCATGTTCCATATATCAGCAATGATTACAGCTGGAATCGGGAATTATGGAATGGCGATGGCAGCGAGTCCAAGAAAAGATATTGCCTTAAAATATGCCTCATTAATTCCCGAAATCGCAGCTTATGCGGGAGATGGAGCTAAAATTATGATTAAACATGGCTGGATGGAAGAACCGCCACAAACGGATGACCGTAACCAATTAATTAAGAAATAAGAAAGGCTGTCCAAAAGTCCTTAAAAACTGACTTTTCCGGACAGCCTTTTCTTGAAAATTACATTTTCTAACGACTGAATGGTAATAAACAGAGAAAATTGTTAATACTTATTAAAGAGTTTTAAACTTCAGGGAAAGAGGTGATAACTTTGCGTCACTCTATTAACCGTTCAAAAGATTCCGCATACTATAAATCTTTACAAAGATTTAATCAATTATTACTCTCCCCCAAAATTATAATGATTGATCTTATATTTATTTCATTTTTCTTTATGGTATTAATAAAACAAGTAATCCCCATTAAACTAACGCTCGGTCTCATTTGTATATTATTTTCGGTTATCTATCTCACATTCGGATGTATGTACTGGATTATCGGTTTATTATTTAATTTCAAAAATTAAACAGCTGCATGAGCACATATATTTAATACGAATTTAAGTATTTCCTCTGAAGCATATATTCCTTGCTGAGAAGCTTTTGTAATGTTAGGAGATATATTTTTTAATTCATGAATTTCACCGTGAGCAGGAATAATAGAGAAGTCTGCATTTTCCAGCATACACAAATCAAGCAATGAATCACCGGCTGCAGCAACAAACTCTTCATTTGTCACTTGCTTTAAATATAAAACAGCATCCCGCTTATTAACAGGCTTTGGTACAAAATAAAGTTTTCTCCCTTGCAATGAATGGTTCCATCCTTGTGTCTCGAGCCATGTTGTAAACATTTCTAATTCATCATATGGGATTTTTTCACGGTCAACAATGAAATAATAAAATAAATCTTCAGCAATTCTTTCCTTTAATACCCATTCATCATGAGAAATTTCTTTGAACTTTTTTAAAATATCCTGTTTATAAGAACAATCTTTCAGCTTCAATTGAATTAATTTATCCCATTCTTTATCAACCTCCCCTTCTCTTAAAATGAAACCGCCATTTGCTGTAACCGCATAATTAGAAAATCTGTTATTATTAAAAATACTGATTCGTTTATATTGCTCTCTCGTTCTCGTCGTTACAGGAATAAATAAAATATTTGAAGCAAGTTCACTCAAAAGCTTGATTGCTTCCTTTGTCATAAAAGAAATTTCTCTTCCTTCTAATGTCTCAATTAATTGAATTTCCTCTTCTGCGACATCTGTCCGGAATGCTCTTCTAGAATAAATAAGTGTTTGATCAAGATCACTCGCAAATATCATACCGTTTTCTCCTTTAATGGCTTGATTAAGCCGCAACAAGTATAGGACATATTTTTATACACTTCCACCGGTACGTTTCTTTCCTTGGCAAGCAGTAAAATATGTGTTAAATCTTCATTTTTCATATCTTTCACAAGGATTTTCCATGGAACTCTTCTAAGCAGTACTCTCGTTGTTTCTCCTACACCTGGTTTAATCAGATTAATATTTTCGATCCCAAAGTCTTGTTGGATCTGTTTGATATCCTCAATCCCTTTCCATGACGGTTCGGAAAATTTCATTTCCTTAAACTGTCTGCTTACTTCATTTTCAGTATGGGGAAATTGCGAGCAAATTGTCTCAATAAAAAAATTGGAGACATCTTTTTCTTCAAGCTCTTTATAGTATTTGGCTCCATGAAAGTCATCTGTTCCAATATATTTCTCACTCAATACCGTTCGGCTTACTAAACCTGAAACGGTGGAATTTAAACATGCACTCGGAATTAAAAAATCATCTCTCGTTCCATAAATAGAAGCACAATTTCCTGGATCAGCCAAGACAGCCATACAGCTAGGAATCGTTTGACTGTACTTTTCATTAAGCAAGGCAACTGCTTGATCAAGTTCTTTCTTAATTGCTCCTTTTCCTGTCCATCCATCGATAAATTGAATTGTTTTGTCTAGATGATTATTAAAAATATATTTCATAGCATTTTCATCAATACCTCTCCCCCTTATAATCGACACACTATAATGAGGAACATTTATTTTGAATTTATACTCTATATAACGTTTAATTAAAATTCCGATTGGAGTACCTGCTCTTGCAAGTGAAACAAGAACGATATTCTCTCCTTTATCTTCTATTATTCTTTCAGCAACAACACCGACAGCGATTGCCAGCTTTTCTTTATACTGTTCTAGCGAAGAGTAAAATAATTTAATATATTCTGAAGAAGGATTATATTCAATCGGCAGCATTTCAGAATAATGAACACCTGATTGAATCGCCTCTTCGCGCTCCTCGGTTGAGCTTTCCTCCATTGCGTCACTTATATCTTTTAATAAAAAGATGACGTCATCTGCTGAATAACTGCCTATTGAAGCTTGACTTCTTTCAGCTGTTTTCACCACAAACACCTTCCTCATTTTGAAATCGAACGATATTTATTTTAGGAAATACCTTTTGTAATTGCTCGACCAGCGGTAACAGACTTCCACTCGGCATATCTCTTTCTAAAAATAAAAAAACTTCATCATAAAACCCAGATGGAACATTATAAAAATAGTTCATAACATTCGAATCTTCCAAACTTGGATAAGCAAATTTATTATTAATCGCATACCCTTCTTCCCCGCTGCTATGAATTGGGCTTCTTGTCGTTGATTGGAAATAAACTCCAGAACCCATCTGTGCCGCTATTCGCATTGGCAAGTACATAAATTCACCGGTACCGAGACAAAGTGTACGCTTTCCACTTCTTTTTTCCATCAGTTTATTTGCCGTGTTTGTTATAAATTGATCAAAATATTCTTTCTCTTCACTGCATAATCCAAATCTGCCTGTATAGGGTAAATAACCGCAAATTGTTTCCATCGATTGAATATTAATATTTTCAGTAGTAACGGTTTTAATCGAATTCTCTTCTGTATCGTCCTGTACACTCTCTAAAAGTGGCTCCCCTTGCGCTTTCATTGCAC
The DNA here is from genome assembly GCF_001591625.1 of Metabacillus fastidiosus NBRC 101226. GTDB lineage: Bacteria > Bacillota > Bacilli > Bacillales > Bacillaceae > Metabacillus > Metabacillus fastidiosus. The sequence goes on along the minus strand of NZ_BCVG01000081.1, from coordinate 8,035 downwards.
CTGACATTAAAGAAATCGCATGAATGGTAATTCCTAATTTTTCTTCCAGCTGTTTAAATTGCCTAATATTTTCTTCTGATCGCCAGTCAAGAATAGAGGTAATGACATATTCTTTCCGAGGAAATATTTTTTGAATCGATTCGATAATATTTAGAGTGGTCTTTCCAGTTGTAATCTCATCGTCAACTAAAACGACCAGGTAATCATTTTTAAAATAATCCTCACTTACATAACAACGATGTGCTGTTGCATGGGAATGTTCTTCTTCAAAATTAATAACAGATGAAAGCTCTGTAATATCCTCTCTCGTTGTATGCATATACTTTGCATTTGTAAAATGGTTAAACATCGAATGACCTAAAGCGGTCGCTGTTTCTGCAAAACCAATAAATAATGCTTCCTTCGGCAAATGAAATGCTGATTGCTGAACTAATTGAAAAATTTCATCAGTACATTCATCATTTATAACAGCATCCACTATCGTTTCCTTATATGGATGAACCTCTTCATACATTAGCTCCATATAACGAGCAGCTAAAGCTGAACCTGCTAATAATGAGATTGCTGGTGAAACCGGGAGATGCTTCCCTAAAATTTTACTAACAAAAAGAAAACTTCTCTTTTTATTAACTCTTGCTGCCATTTTAAATAATCTGTTTAGCGGAATATTATAATGATTTTCCCGTACTGTTACACTGACATCAATTTGATTTAATATATTAAATGAATACGTATTCTTCTTGTTTTCTACTAAGTAATTCGATGAAAGATTGCTGTTCATGAAACACCCCATAAATATTTGATTTCATCATTGTTTTTCTCGCCCAGTTATGATGCGGTTTTACTTCATTCATTTTATTTGAAAAATCACTCTTGATTACGCCGTTAAAAGACTCTGCACTATCCATAATGGACTTTGCATCTATATATTCTTCAAATGTTACAACATTTAGCGACTGGACAGTTTGAATATGAGAGGGATGGATAATTGTTTTTCCTACTATTCCATTCGTCTTATCTAATAAAACTTCATGAATGAGACCGTCCTCGAACCGGCTGATAATCTCTGACCTAAGCTCTAAACCACTTCTGCCAAAAGCTTGCTGGAATGGTGTTTGTCTAATTTGCGGCTTTAAAATTCTCTTTGTTCCGTGGAAATATTCCCAAACTGGACCTGAAATGACGTACTCTCTCTCACTTCTAGCAAACACATTAATAATATCTGTAATACAATCACGTATGACTGCAATATCATAAATGGTCGTATCACTGCTTCTTCTAATGCCAAATAAGCCTGAAAAGTCTGTCGCTCCAATGCGAACATTCAAAATTAAATCATAGTATTGGTCTAATAATGCCTTAATTGCGATCAACGTTTCTGCTCTTGTTTCAATATAAATAATTTCAGGTGATTCAAAAATCGGCATACCGTAAAGCTTTAGTGAATAATCTTCATTTAACTGTAACAATGTTTTCAAATATACTTCGCCATTAAGATGAGTGAATTTTGGAAAGACAAAGCCGCTTATAAGCTGTGCCGCTTCACCTAATTGCGAAATTAGCTGAATCATTTGTTCAGGGTTTCTTATTCTTATAAATATTAACGGCAAATCAGTCAGTTTAAAAAATCCAGATAAGATCGCAATATGTACTTCCTGTACTTGTGTTACAATATTTAACTCTGCTATTTCTACTTCGTCATCACTTATCGAATCTTCTAAGCAAAATACCATCGATGTTAATCCTTCATGCTTCCCTTTTAAATATTTCCCGGAAAGAATATCATGAGCAATCTGTATTCTCGTTCCAGGCATATACAATGTTGCCCCGAGCGCATATGCCAGCATCTCTTTTTCTAGTCCTTTAGAAAATTCCATCGGTTTTTTATAAAAAATCTGTTCTTGTTCTGTCGCCGATAAATAGCTAAAATGCTGCAAATAAAATAGCCTCCTTTACAACTGAATTTTTAGAACCTATGAAAAAGGGAAGATCAGTTTTCTTCTCTCCCCTTTAAAAAATATTAATTAGCTGTTTCATTGTTCGCTTTTTTTCTAAAGTAATGAACAACAAATGTTCCTAAGAATATAGCGATTAAAATACTGAAGAATAATACTTGGCTAATTTCAAAGCCAAATGCACCTGCGATCATTTTCGTACCAATAATAGCGATTAAAATGAATGCTGCTGTTTCAAGCTCAGGCACTTTTGCAATAAGTGCTAAAAATACTTGTGCGACACCACGCATCATTAATACTCCCAGCATACCGCCTACGAATAATACCCAAATTTGGTCTGAAACACCGAATGCTGCAATAACACTGTCAATACTAAATGCAATGTCCATTAATTCAACAGCTAAAACAGTTCTCCAAAATCCCATTTGTTTATTTTCTACATTTTCATCTTCTTTATTTTTCTTGATAAAGTATTGAACGACTAGCCAAATAAGATAGAGACCGCCCGCCACTTTAATCCATGTTATCTTAATAAGGAAGACACCTAGTCCAATCGCTAGGAAACGGAAGACATAAGCTCCTAAAATCCCGTAAAATAATGCTCTTTTTTGCTGTTTCGGTGGTAAATGTTTTACCATAACGGCTAAAACAAGGGCATTATCTGCTGATAATAATCCTTCTAAAATAATAAGTGTACCGATAATTCCCCAGCTCGCTGGATTCGTAAATATTTCCTGAATTGCTTCTACTGAAAAAAACGATCCATAACTATTAATAATTTCTTGGAAAAAATCCATATACTGCTCTCCTTCTCTCAAAAAAAGGCGGAATAACCTTCTTTAACTGCACCGCCTTAATTGAAGTTTAGCTTGTAAAAAAATAGTAAAAATTCCTTTTATACAGGTTACTTACTTCCAGCAACCCAATTTAAATTCCAGTCATAATGACGATCCATTTCTTGATGGCCTCTAAAATATTTCACTAATTTCTCCACTTTAAATGTTTCGTCATTTATATTTTCAAACATAGCAATAGCACACATTCCAAAACCATTGCGATGTTCATCCATACGCACGACAATTTCAGGACTATCCTGTTGTTTAATCGTTACAATCCCATCTACCTGAGACCAATTGGCTGCTCCGTCATAAATATAGGCAAATATAAGAATTCTCTCAAACTCGTAAATTTTATTACCATTAATCTTCATATTTTCACCATTTGTGGAAGCACCTGTGCGATCATCCTTATCTAAATGAACATAAGGCTCATCCATATAAGAACCGAAAACATTTCCAAGCGGCTGAATAACACCTTTAAATCCATCTTTAAACTCGAATAGGCATCCTAAATCCAGGTCAACTCCGCTTTTATTCGTGCCAAAAATGGAAGATAGAAATCCACCGCCGCTTTGACTGCTATTTTGCTGATTCCAGTTCAAATTAACGAGTATCTCACCGAGAGTTTTCGATGTTTTACTTAGATTAATCGTATCACCTGATTTTTTTAGCTCAATTTTAGAAAGTTTAATCGTACTATTATTATTTACTGGAGATGCTGTTTTTACATAAAATGATGAGGGCAAGTTAGCCAAGCCAAATTGTTCGCATAATCCCTTCAATTCACCTTCTAAACCGCTGCCAACAGCACCAAATTTCCATTCCCCTTTGTAACGATAAATTTCTCCAACTATAACAGCGGTCTCTGTTGAGAATTCATTCCCTAAATCATATCTGTATATTTCTTGTTTTGTATTTTCATTCGAAATCGTTACAAATCCATTTCTTACTTCTCCAAATGTTTGCTTTCTTTCGGAAGCATCATAAATCGTAATTGCAAGTATGATCTTTTCAATATCGGCAGGAACTTCTTCCAGTTTAATAGAAACTTCTTCATCATTTCCACTACCTGCGCCAGTACGGTTATCTTTTGATAAGGCTACAGAATGACCTCTAAGGTTGTTGTAATAAATGACATGTTTATCGGAAATAATTTTCCCGCTCGCATCAATTAATAAAACGACAGCATCTAAATCAAACACATTTTGGCTGCTTCCGCTTACATCCCAGCCAAGTCCAAGTTTAATAGATGAAAGTTGTGGATGAGCTTTTGTTAAATCTACTTTTTGACCCTTTACTAAAGCAATCAATTTTCTTTCCCTCCGTCAACATTTTTTCCGCAGCATACTTTGGGGTGCTTTCAATAAAGCACCCCAAAGTATATATTAGATAAATTATCTATTAAACTTGTAAACCATAATTTTGGCATAATGCTGCAAGCCCGCCTGAAAATCCACTGCCAATCGCATTAAATTTCCAATCCTGGCCATGCTTATACAGCTCACAAATGACAACTGCTGTTTCAATTGAAAAATCTTCTCCTAAATCGTAACGAAGAACTTCACGATCTGTTTTCGCATCTACTACACGAACGAAAGCATTTGAAACTTGGCCAAAGTTTTGTCCTCTTGCATCTGCGTCATGAATTGTTACAGTAATTCCGATCTTTTCTACATGTGCTGGAAGGGCTGGGAAATCAATGGTAATCTGTTCATCATCGCCATCACCTTCACCAGTGCGATTATCTCCTGTATGCTTCACAGCACCATTTGAGCTAACCATATTATTATAGAAAATAAAATCAGTATCATGCTGAACTTTCCCATTTGCATCAGCTAAAAAAGCTGATGCATCGAGATCGAAGTCATGTCCGCCTGAATATTTATTCGTATCCCAGCCTAAGCCGATAATAACCTCTGTTAATCCCGGATTTGTTTTCGTTAAATCAATACGTTGTCCTTTTGATAATGAAATAGCCATCTATTTTCACTCCAGATCAGTAATTAATTTAAACCGTAGTCCGATACTAAAGAAGCTAGTCCTCCTTGATAACCGCTTCCAACTGCACTAAATTTCCACTCTCCGTTATGACGGTATAATTCACCAACTACAACAGCTGTTTCAATTGAGAAATCTTCTCCTAAGTCATAGCGGATTAATTCTTCATTACTTGTTCCATTCAAAATACGAACGTAGGAATTAGAAACTTGTCCGAAGTTTTGATTGCGGGCTTCGCCTTCATGAATTGTAATTGTGAATGCAATTTTTTCAATACTTGCAGGCACATTCTGCAATTCAACTGTCACTTGCTCATCATCGCCATCACCTTCACCAGTACGGTTATCCCCATTATGTACGACCGCACCTTCTGCTCCAGTAGAATTATTATAGAAAATGAAATCTTTCTCAGAAGCACATTTTCCTTCTGCATTTAATAAGAATACAGATGCGTCTAAGTCAAAATCCTGACCGCCGTCATATTTATTTGTATCCCAGCCAAGACCAACTGTAATATTTGTTAATCCTGGATTTGATTTCGTAAGATCTACCTTTTGTCCTTTTGATAAATTAATAGCCATTTTTAGAGCCCCTCTCAAATTTTAAAATTTTGATTACAATCTATTAAATATATTTTTGTGCAATTTCTTTAATCGCAGTATCTGTCGTTCCCTGGCCTACCGCATTAAATTTCCATTCTCCATTATGTCGATAAATTTCCCCTGGGAACAATGCTGTTAAACCAGAGTAATTATCAGTTAAATTATAATGGACTAGTTCTGAATTATTAGAGCGGTCCATTATGCGAATGTATGCATTTTGAATCATTCCAAAATCTTGTTTTCTGGAAACACATTGATAAATATTTACAACGAATACAATCTTATGTATATGTGATGGGATTCTATTTAAATCGACAATAACCTGTTCATCATCACCGTCACCCTCACCAGTTAAGTTGTCCCCTGTGTGTGTAACGCTTCCACATGCACTTTGTTTATTTCCAAAGTAAATTAAATCTTTACTGTCTTGCAGCTTTCCTTGTTCATTTAATAAGAGAACAGAAGCGTCACAATCAATTTGTGCCCCTCCGCCGCCTAGAAGTCCTCCAAGGAAACCGCCACCTTTTTTAACTGGGTCCCAGCCTAAACCAACTACGAGCGAAGACAGTCCAGCACGGCCTTTTGTTAAGTCGATTTTTTGACCTTTTTGTAAACTAATAGCCATTTCTTCACACTCCTTTTTCTGAAAAAGTTCATCATGAAGCATCTTCATTCTACTATAAAACTCTACCTTATAAAACAGAATATTACAAATTTACAAAATAGTAATATTTTTACCAATATTGTAAAAATCCATATAACTCATTGAAAAAATAGGTAAATAGTTATTTATTTTCCCCTATTTTTTCAATCATTCTATAAGGAATAATAACTATTTAGAAATTGACATACTTTTAAATTAAGCTGCTTCTTCTCAAAATGAAGAACTTTTGGATCATTTATATCTTTCTGACAAAACCACTTTAATAGGAATAATGTTTCTGTCTTCATTTTGCTGTAAAACAAGTAAAGCTGCCTTAACTCTAATATATTGATGTCTTTCTAAAATAGTGTCTATACTATTTACGATTGAGCGAACAATAAGTTTCAAATTTTTTATAAAAAAAGAACTTTTGTTAAACAAGTGCTTTTACCTTATTATTTTTCTTTCAACCGAACAATAAGCAGCATAATAAACGAGAGAAACACAATAGATATTACCCATAGCCATGCCATTTTCATATTTCCAGAGTCTATCGCTATATAAATCGCTGTTGGGGCTGTCTCCGTTTTCCCGGGGATATTGCCCGCGAACATTAAAGTAGCGCCAAATTCCCCCAGGGCTCTTGTAAAACTTAATATGCTTCCTGAAATAAGAGCCTTACAAGCTAAAGGAATAGAAATGAAAAGAAAGACTTTCCATTCACTCGCACCATCCACTCTTGCTGCCTCTTCAATGTCAGGATCTATCGTTTGAAATCCTGATTTCGCAGATTGATACATAAGCGGGAATGCTACGACAGCTGACGCTATAACAGCGGCCCACCAGGTAAAAATAACCGGCTGCTTGAAAATCCATTCAATCGCTTGTCCAATAATGGTGTTTTTTCCAAAGATGACAATGAGAAAAAAACCAATAACTGTAGGAGGAAGAACGATCGGAAGCATAAGAATCGTTTCCAAAACGGCTTTTCCTTTAAACTTTTTCCGCGCTAAAAGTCTTCCAGCCAATGTCCCGGATAAAATAACGATAATTCCCGCTGTAACGGCTGTTTTGAAAGATAACCAAAGCGGGATCCAGAATTCTTCCATTAATAACTCATTCAGTAATAAATCCATGCTCATTAAATACTTTCAATGCTTCATTACTTTGTAAATAATCATAAAAGTCCTTTGCTTGCTCATAATGTTTAGAATTTTTTATAATACCTGCCGGATAAATAATAGATCTATGCATATCCGGATCGGCTGCTGCGGCTATACTTACTTTATCTGAAATAAGTGCATCTGTTTTATATACAACTCCCGCCTTAACATTCCCAGTCTCTACGTATGATAATACTTGACGAACATCTTTTGCATATACAATTTTCTGCTCGATTTCTTTCCATATATTTATCTTTTCAAACGATTCCTTTGCATATTTCCCTGCTGGAACTGATTCAGGAATTCCAATTGAAATTTGATCTACCTCTTCCTTTTTTAGATCATGAAAATTTCCAATAATCAATTTTTCCTCTTTTGGCACGACTAATACGAGTTCATTTCCAAGGAGATCTATTCCGTCCTCTTCTTCAATATTTCCTTCCTCTACTAATTTATCAAACTTATCTTCTGCCGCTGAAAAAAATAAGTCAACAGGTGCTCCTTGGGAAATCTGCTGCTGAAGCGATCCGGAAGCACCGTAATTAAATTTCAATTCTACTTCTGGATGTTCTTCTTCATACTTCTTTTGAATAACTGTCAGTACATCTTTTAAACTTGCGGCGGCTGAAATAGTTAATTCAACTGTTTCCTTGTGCCCCGAAGACTGTACTGAATTCTCATTGCCAGAGCATGCCGATACTAAAAATAAAAATAATAGAGCAGTTACTAATTTCCATTGCCGTTTCACTCTTTTACTCCTCCTTTTATTGTGTTAATTATAATAAGTTATATCTTATTATTAATAAAGTGAAACTTCTATCAGTGGGGGTTTTCC
>NZ_BCVG01000080.1 GCF_001591625.1 Metabacillus fastidiosus NBRC 101226 | reverse complement strand
CTGATAGAAGTTTCACTTTATGTCAGCTGAATCTGTTGACAAAATGAAAGTTTAGTATTAAATTGTTTAGTATTAAATAATTTTATATTAGAGTATTTCGTTGTATTTTAATTAGGAGGCTTTAAGAGGTTTGACAATTCATAAGGAAAATAATTATAAAACCGGACTGATTTTAACTGTGCTTTTAATAGGAGCAATTGCAGCTATTTTAAATCAGACAGTATTAAATGTAGCATTGCCTACATTAACAGCAGAATTTGATGTACCTACTTCTACTTCACAGTGGCTTATTACCCTTTACATGCTTGTAAACGGAGTATTTATCCCTGTAACAGCCTTTTTAATGGCGAGATTCTCCACAAGGCAGCTTTTCATAGCAGCAATGATCATTTTTTCGCTTGGAACATTATTATGTGGAGCTGCACCGACTTTTACAGCTCTTTTAATAGGAAGGGTAATACAAGCAATTGGAGCAGGTATTGTTATGCCTCTTTTAATTAGCGTAGTCTTCCGTCTGTTTCCTATTGAAAAACGGGGGGCAGCGATGGGAATCGTTGGTGTAGCGATTATGTTCGCCCCAGCTGTAGGTCCTACATTATCAGGATTATTAATTACAAAATTATCATGGCGGTATATTTTTTACGGTATTTTGCCATTCTCACTTGCAGCATTAATTGCAGCTGTATTTTTATTGAAAAATGTCTCAGAACCGCGTAAAATGAAGCTTGATATTTTAGGTGTTATTACTTCAACGATTGGATTTGGCGGTATTTTATACGGCTTCAGTATAGCTGGAGAGAAAGGATGGGGAAGTGCTCCTGTCTTAGCAGCTCTAGCAATCGGTGTTATTGGATTAGCATTGTTTGTTATTCGTCAGCTTATGACAGAGAATCCATTAATAGATTTAAGAATCTTTCGATCGTTAGAATATACACTATCAATAATTATTAGTTTTTTTGTTAATGGCGTTATTTATTCGGCAATGATATTACTGCCGATTTATTTACAAAATAACCGGGGAATGACAGCTCTCGAATCAGGCCTGTTTCTTTTGCCAGGGAGTATCGTTATGGCTATTATGTCCCCGATAGCCGGGAAAATGTATGATAGATATGGAATGAAATGGATCGGAATAGTAGGATCAGTCATCTTAATTGCTTCAACAGCAGCGTATACTAATCTGGCATACAGTACTGGAATTATGTTCATGATCATTATTTATATGATTCGCTCGTTCGGTGTCACCTTTTTAACGATGCCGCTTACAACAACAGGATTAAACTCATTACGTCCTGAATTGCATGGACATGGTACAGCGATGCAAAATACTCTTCAAGCTATTTCCGGAGCTATTGGAACAGCTGTGATGACGACGATTATGACGACACAAACGAAATGGTTTGTTACGAATGAAATAACAAAGGCAGGTCAAGAAAACTTGTCATCGAAATTATTAAGCAATATCAAATTAGATGGATTATTACATGGAATTAATAGCTCCTTTTTAGCAGCAACAATTTTTGCTGGAGCAGCACTTGTCAGCATGATTATATTGGCAGTCACTCTTGATAGAAAGCAGAAAGCATTGAAGGTAGAATCATTAACTGAGAAGGCATCTTGATAGTGGAAAGGAAGGAATAGAGATGGATGATGGTAAACAAGAAGTTGATTTATTTCATTTTATGCACACTATGGATCTGTTCAATTCGTATTCAGTGCGGCGATGGAATAGTATGTTCCAAAGCAATTTAGGAATAACACCTATCATTGTTTTATCAGAATTACGTAAATTTGGCCCGCTTCGAGGAGTGGAATTAGCTAAAAAACTTGATCTTACTCCAGGAGCAATTACAAATATTACGAATAAACTGTATGAGAAAGATCTTATCTCTAGAACTCCTGATCCAAATAGCCGACGTTCTATTTATTATTCTATTAAGCAGGAAGGACTAGAGGTTTTAAGGGAAGCAAAAGAAACAGCGGAGAAAATGAATATAGAAATTTTGCAAGTGCTGACAGAAGAAGAACAAAAACAAATGCTTGCTATATATACAAAAGTAAATGAATATTTCGCAAAGAAATAATATAGGAAAAGGATAGACAAAGCTGATACTCTCTGCTTTATCTATCCTTTTCTTTTAGTTTTTATGTGTAACCATACGATCTTTTCCAGCTTCAATTCCGACAAATAAAATAACGATAGAAATGACGAGTAACATCGAAAGCGGAACTGTCCATCCATTTGTTAAATCATGCAAGCCGCCAAAGAGAACCGGTCCAATCGCAGCTAAGAGATAGCCGAATGATTGTGCCATGCCAGAAAGTGCAGCTGCTTGTCCGCCGTTATTTGTACGCAAAGAGAAGAACATCATGGCCAGACTAAATGCACTTCCCGATGCGATTCCAAACAGTATAATTGATAAAGGGATAAGAGAAGCATTTCCTATCAATAAACCGCCGATACCAAAGAAGAAAAAGAGAGCTGTAATGATACTTAATATTTTCTGATCTTTCATTCTTCCTGCTAGAACCGGAATGATAAATGTAATTGGAATAATAGCAAATTGCATAAGAAATAACATCCAGCCTGCAGCATTTGAGCTGTATCCATTTAATTGAAGGATTCCAGGTAGCCAAGTCATCATCGTATAAAACATAAATGATTGAAGTCCCATAAATAATGTTACTTTCCATGCTAAAGGAGAGCTCCAAATACTGTTACCCCTTTGAGATGGAGTGGAAGCAGGCTTTATTACTATATAGTTATTACGAAGCTGCGGCAGCCAAAATAAAACCGCGATAAAAGCTAATATTGCCCAAGCTCCAAGTGCCCCATGCCAGCCTAAACTCCTGAAAGATGAGAGTGGAACACTTATCCCCGATGCTAAAGCACCGAATAAATTCATAAAAACTGCATATATGCCTGTCATAACGCCAATTTTTAAAGGGAAATTCATTTTAATGAATCCAGGTAGTAAAACATTCCCCACTGCAATTGCCAGACCGATTAAAATTGTTCCAGTAAATAAGGGAATGATCCCTTGTAAAGAACGTATAATGATTCCGATAATAAGCACAATGAGGGAAAAGAAAATTGTCCGCTCCATGCCTGATTTATTTGCAATTTTTGGAGCAAATGGTGAAAAGAGAGCAAATGCAAGCAATGGCAAAGTTGTGATTGTTCCCGCAAGCGCATTGCTCATTGCTAAATCATCACGTATAAATGGAATAAGCGATCCGACAGAAGTAAGCGGAGCTCTTAAATTTGCCCCAATTAAAATAATGCCAATAGTGAGTAACAAAATTTTTGAATTGGCCGATGCTGATTTTTCTAAAGATGTTGCAGCCTTGTTCATTATTATTCCTCCATTACAGTTTTCAAGGTTATTAGTATATAAGGATAATTTATCATATCATTATACAGCAGGAAAATATACTGACTGTTAGGAAGAGATGGCACGTATTAATAAGGGAGAATATTTGAAAGCATAGAAAGTATTAATCAAAGGCGATTATATTAAATGGAAAATTGAATTTGGCTGAGATGAAGATGATGAAGAAGCATCTTTCAGGAAATTTCATTTAATCTATCATAAAAACCCCTGTCTTTTAAAGACAGGGGACTCACAGAAGGAGCTCAAAATTAAGATAATTTGGTCATCGACCATCCATTGCGCTAGTTGGTTATTGGTCACGGGTAAAGTTGTAACTGGTTATTGGGAATTGGTTTGTCCATTACCATTACAAAGCTTCCAAAAGCGATTGAGGGGTGCTCCTTCCATGCCTTGAAGCGGAGTCTCACCGCTTCAAGGTTTAGAAATATTTTTCGCTATTAAAATCTAATTGTACTTCATAGTTTTTTGCATTGATTAAATTAGATAACCTGTTCGCTTGTTTTTCTAATTCTAATCCTTGTAATCGATATGTCTCTGGGTCGAACATGGCAACTTTAATAATTGAAACAGATTCTGTATAGGAATAAGAGTACTCTTCTTTTAAAGCTGTGCCATATTCTTTATATTTACGTGCTTTCGCTCTTAATTGTGTAGCCAGCTCTATTGCTTCAACAATCGTTAGTGATTCATCATGAAATAAAATCGTATTTATAATGTTTGCCTCATACATCAGTTTATCGAGCAAACGAAAATCTTTTCGAATCTCATCTATATCCTTCTCGACATCTGAAAGTGAACGTATTTGTTTAGGAATTTTGCTTCCTTTTTCAATTTCTACAAAAGCTAATCTGTCCATTTCTTCCTCTAGTTCATGTATTCTTTTTGACAGGACACTCTTCAACTTGACAGCTTCAGCAAGAGAAATTTTCTGCATGATTCAAACTCCTTTAATTAGTCTCATTTCTTAGAAAGTAACATTTACTGGTGATTTTTTCAAATATTTAAACTTAAACATATATTTGTAATTATTAAACCATTTATGTTAGATATTTCATTTTTTAGTAGACTTCTGTGATACAATCGATAAAGTATTGTATTTAAGGAGTATTGATATTAAGTGGAAATATCTGTTTGTATGAAGATAACCATCTTCTTCTTATTGAGAAGCCAATGAACATACCTGTACAAAAAGACATCACTGGTGATCAGGATTTACTTACGATGCTAAAGCATGATTTAAAAATGAAATATAAGAAACCGGGCAATGTTTTTCTCGGTCTTGTTCACCGTCTTGATCGTCCTGTTGGAGGAGTGATGGTATTTGCTAAAACATCTAAATCCGCCTCCCGTCTGTCAGATGCAGTACGAAGGCAAGCAATTGACAGGAAGTATTTAGCAGTTGTAAGAGGAGTTCCTGATGAGGATGAAGCTGTTTTAGTTCATTATTTGATGAAGAACAGCCGGGAAAATACAGTGTATACTGTACCTTCATATCATAAAAAAGGGAAAAAAGCAGTCCTTGAATATACAGTAATTCATAAATTAAAAGAACTTAGTTTACTTTCTGTTAAGCTTTATACTGGAAGACCGCATCAAATACGTGTTCAGCTTGCAGCAATCGGCTGCCCGCTCTATGGGGATCAAAAATATGGAGCATGGATCAATGAACCTGGACAGCAAATTGCTTTATGGGCTCATTCGTTAAAATTTGAACATCCAACAAAAAAAGAAATAATAGGAGTGGAATCATTTCCGCCTTTAAAATATCCGTGGGATCTTTTTAAACTTTCATCCACTGAGAAGGCCCATGAAATTTTACAACTATAAACTATAAAAGATATGGACCTCGCTATTTCAAGATGTGAGGTCTGCTAGTACTAAATAAAAGCTCCCAGCATTAATTTAATCTTATCCTCAAACCGGCCTCTTTGTAATAATAAGCCTGCAATGTAACTATCTTTCCTTAAGCTACTTAAATCCTTTTGTTTATATGGGTAAAATTAACTGATTTTACTCTGTTTTGTTAAATATCTCTTTTTTTATAATATAATGCAATTATTGTTGGAAAATGAGAGGAATGGAGGAATATTAAATGAAGAAACTATTTTTATTATTTACTTTATTTATTATTTGCCTATTAGCAGCTTGTGCTGAAAAATCTTCAGTGCCTAAGGAACAGAAAAATGTAGAAGAAATCGAAAAATCTTCAGTATCTGAGGAAAAGGAAAATACAGAGGAAATCGAAAAAACAGAGGATATAAATAAAGACTCCAGCTCGTTGAATACCGAAGAGGGAGAGATCCAGGAAAAAGAAGCAGCGGCCTATGTTGATGCATTAATCCAGGCTACTGTTTTTCAAAATGCAGAGAAGTATGCAGAAAAAGCTCCTGGTCCTGAATCAAGCGAAGAGAAACAGAAAGATGGAAGCACACAAAAGGGATTTTTTAAAGAAATTTATAAACAAAACACAAAGCAGAATATGACAGGACTTCCTGTGACAGATGAGCAGGTGGATAAGCTGGCGGATGCATTTTTAAAGGCTCTATCTGTAACAGAGTACAAGGTGATAGAAGCAAAAGCTCAATCTGCAGATAAGATAAAAGTTACATTATCTGTAAAAGGTTTTGATGACAGTTTAGTAAATAATAAAACAGAGGCGGAATTAACCCAATTTATTTCGGAGAATAAGGTAGGAAAAGAAGAGCTTATAGCAAAAAATATGGAAGTACTCACTAAAAACTATGAGGAAGTGAAAGATACGTTAGAACCTGTAAATGTTGAGGTAGATGTGGATCATAATCCGGACGGATCATATGTGGTAATGTTTCAGGATCAGTATTTAAAGGGATTTGTGCGTTAAGCTGGCTCTTGTTTTAATGTGTGAAGATTATTTATAAAGTATTAACTGCATAAATTAAGCAAAAAATCCCTTGATTGATTTGGTACTGACCATCGTTTTTGAGACAATAAGAAAACACCTCCACGTTGTTATTATGGGTTTCATACCCGTTTTTCAACGAAAGGTGTTTTAATTTGTCTCATTTTCTTAGGTCAGTGCGTTTGGCACTGACAGGGGTGTTTCTCTTTAATGACTTCCGAGATAAGTAAAAGTATCTCTTACAAAGCTGTTCCATTCAGTTGCATTATATGTGCTTGTTCCTGCAGTAACAGTATTTTTTCGAACTAATGTCTTATCTTTACCGAAGTTTACTCCAGCATTTCCAATGACATCGATAATTGTTCCATTATGTTTTAATGTAACTGAGTCATCACCATTAAATTCCATATTACTGCTTGTCATATCAGCTTGAGTTAAAATAGCGCTTGCTGCATTTGGATTTGCAATAACAAATACATCACCAGCTGCTAATGTTCCGCTTAGTTGGATAATTGATGGTGTATTTGATGACTGAATCGTATAATTTGCTAAATTTATGCTGCTACCAGTTCCATTATAAATTTCTAATGCTTTATTATAGCTGCTTCCTTCAATATATTCTGAAAAAAATAGATTGTTGCTTGGATTTCCAGGTTCAGTTGCTGTTGTGCTTGCTGTAATAATAAATGATTCTGTTTTCGTGCCACCGAGCCCATCGTTTGCTGTTACTGTAATAGTTGCTGTTCCTTCTATAAGTGGTGAGATTGTTAAAGTTGATCCACTTATTGAAACAGTTGCAACAGAAGTGTTGCTTGATACAGCACTATAAGTTAATGGATTATTTTCTGGGTCACTAAAAGTAGTTGATAAGTTTAATGATGTTTGTGAACCTATTGTAACTACTCTATCTGAAATAGGATTAGCTACTATTGGTGCTTTATTATCAGGTCCGAAAGAACCGATACGGAATGTTGTACGATCCCACCATTTGTAACCAGCTGCTGGAGCACTCCATGGCTCAGCTTGTGGTTCTGTTGAAGTTGCAGGATTCTCGATACTTAATAATTGTGTTTGAGGACTTAAAGTTAGCCCAGGTACTTGGTTAAAGCTAGTATAATTTTCTTGTGTTGCTAGCCAATCAATTAGATTAGTAAGTAATTTAGCATCATCTTGCTCTTTAAATCCATCATATGTTTTCTTTGTGGCACCATTTTCTTCACGTAAATATTTAGGCGTAGCATCTTCAACAGGAGAGGAATCTCCGATAAAAGCGGCTTTTCCAAGTCCAAGTTTTGAAATAGCTACATAAGGACCTTCTTCAACTCCACCATCATTGTAAACTCCTTGGTCAACTGCATTAGCCCACTTTGCAGTAGTAGGAGGGAGATATACAATACCTTTTGCTTTATTTGGGTCTAAAATTGCTAAGGTAGAGCCAGCGTGCATTGCTACACCTTGTACACCTGTCGTAATTCCAAAGCTTTGGCTTGGTGCTACAATATTATTTGCTACAACATCCCCGATTGCATTATAACGGAAACGTACACCGAAGTTTGTTCCTAACCAGTCAGAGTTTGTAACATCTTGCATTGCAGCAGAATTTTTCTCTTCTATACTCATCCCTTTAGCGGGGTCAGACCAAGCTCCTCGACGATAACCATTAAATGCTTCTGATGCATCCCAACGGTTTTTATTGCGGTCAGCGTTGTAATGGTCTGAAATGAAGAAAATACTTCCTCCATTTTGAATGAATTGAATCATAGCAGTTTGTTCCGTTGTTTTGTATGGAATATTAGCTTCTGGTATAACGAATACGTCATAATTCTGCAAATCACTATATGTAATTGGTGTGGTTTGACGTAATTCTTTTACATAATAACCTTTATCAGCAAGTGCATTCCCAAAATCTGAAAAACCTCCATCGATAACCCAGTCTGCAGCACCTGCTGTTTGTGCATGAGTGTTATCGAATAAAATTTTCTTACCATTTGCAACACCTCTAGCTTCAATAGAAGGTGCAGTATCTAGCGGTCCTTCTGCAAATATACTAGTTGCTTGTCCAAAAAGTGTGATGAAAACAATGACTAATAATGAAAGCTGAACCTTGAACATGTTAATCTTTTTTAAATTCAATTTAATTTTCCTCCTTTCAAATTGTCACTTTAATAATAGGAAATATATATGTATTTATTGTTTAATTACTTTAAATATTATGTAAATTTTGTTGGAGTTTGTAAATTTACCATGAACTTTTGAAATGGATGATTAATCCATTATGTATTTTCCTTAGTATTTGAAAAAGGCTTTCTAAGTAAGGGGAAATTTGCATAATAATCCATCTCTTTAGAGATAATTATTACATTAAATGTGAATTTAATATCAATAGATTGGTAGAAATTCCTCTTTTTAGGATAATATAAAAATGATAATTAGAAATTATTTCAATGAAAGGGATGGGAGAGAGATGGCAGACTCAAAAAAAGTACTAAATGAGCTTCGAACGAAACTTCGCTGTGCATCGATTGCTCAAATTGGAGGTTTTCTTCCACCAGCTAATCCGATGACTTCATGGTTTGGAAAAGGCTGTCTCCCAGTTGGAGAATTGCTCCCAGTTTGGAATGGAAAGCCATTGTTTCCGTTGCTCCAAATTAGAATAAGTGAGCTTCCTTTTTGTCCTCCTGCACTTGATGATGTAGAGATGTTAGTATTGTTTCATAATGATTCTTATTACAGAAATAATGGACAACATGGTGATGGCTGGATGATTAAAGAATTTCAAAGTTTAAAAGGTCTCCAGTTTATTCCTACTTCCAGCTATTCTTCTTCGATTAAGCCATTTCCAATTCACTGGCTGGAAGTTGATGATGACGCTCCCGGTTGGGAAGATGCTTGGGAAATTGTAGATCTTGATCCTGTAAATAAAGATGAGAATGCCAGCGATGCGTTTTTTGATGAATTTAATCGTTACAGTATGACAAAAGTTGGCGGTTATCCAACAGAAATTCAGCATGGAGTCGGCAACTTGGATGAATTTGTGTTCCAAGTAGGAAGTGAAGAGAAACCTAATTGGATGTGGGGAGATAATGGAATCGGATATTTTTTCAAATCGCCCACCGGAGAGTGGAGATGGAGTTACCAGTGTTATTAAGTTTGTTAGGAGGAAGAAATGGAGCACATCGTAACAATATGGGGTTGTAATTTTAAAAATGAAGTAGAGCTGGGATCATATGTTGAAGCATATAAAGATGGAGAAAATGCTGCAAGTGAATTTGCTAATGATATCGGATTAATGTGGATAGACGAAGATTTTATGGAAATAGTTTTTTTGGCTAGTGATAAAGAGCAAGCGGAAATAATAGATTATTTGAATAATGATTATTCCGACGATAACGAATTTACGGAGCAGCTGCCTGCCTCCTTACTGCAAGATATCAGTCCTTATAATTCGATAATTTTACTGTACGGAAACAAGTCAATCTATGGTTCTATTAATGAGGAATTATTTAGAATGAAAAAGAATCTATCATTGGAATCCTACTCTGATGTTAGATTGGTAGCCAGTGTTGTATATGAAACATAACAAGAAATATAATATGATTATTATATTATATTTATAAAATAGGAAGTGGCATAATTGTTTTCCATTTTAATTGTTGAAGATGAAAAGAAAATAAGTGATATTGTAGCTGGGGAGTTACGAAAGTGGGGCTATGAAATTCATACAGTTGAGGATTTCCAAAATGTGGAGCGAGAGTTCCTGACCATTCAGCCCAATCTCGTTATTTTAGATATTAATCTACCCTATTATAATGGTTTTTACTGGTGTGAGAGGATTCGTAAGCATTCCAATATTCCGATTATTTTTCTCTCTTCTCGTACGGAAAATATGGATATGATGATGGCACTTAATATAGGTGGAGATGATTTCATACAGAAGCCTTTTTCTATGGAAATGCTCATTACGAGGGTGCATGCTATTCTTAGAAGGACTTATACATATGATAATACGAATATGGATGTAATGAAGCATCGTGATATGACATTGCATTTAAAAAAGGCTGTCGTCTATGTTAAAGAGGAAGAAGTAGAATTAACCAAAAATGAATTTAAAATTCTCTGTGTTCTTTTTGAACATAAAAATAAAATTGTTGGGCGCGATGAAATTATTAGAGCATTATGGGAAGATGAAAGTTTTATTGATGATAATACGTTGACTGTTAATGTAAACCGTTTGCGGAGAAAGTTAAGCGAATATGATGTAGATGATTATATACAGACGAAAAAAGGACAAGGATATATCCTCTCATGAAAATAAAATTCAGGAAATTTTTATTATATGAGAGACGTGCCATCGTCATGTATGTATTAGTTATGAGTTTTATTACAATCGTTCTCTTTGTAGAGCCAACAATGTCTATTCATATTAGTAATATGATTTATATTCATCTCATTTCTCTTTTTCTCTTTTCTTTGTATTTAATGATTGAGTTTATACATATAAAAAGGCGGTTTGAAAAAATAGCTGCACATTGGAACAATGGAGTTTTTATTGGGGATGGGATAGGAGATCCAGTTACATATGAGCAATATTTGTATGAACAGTTCTTTCAGTTAATAAATCAAACGCATCAGGAAAAAATGTTATCGATAATAAAAGATAAACAAGATGCTTTAGAGTTTATTACTTCATGGTTTCATGAGATTAAAACACCGATTTCAGTAAGCAGGCTGATTATTGAAAAGTCCTCACAAATAGAAGAAATGAAGAGTATTGAGGAAGAAATTGATCATATTGAAACCTATGTTGAACAGGCTCTATATTTTGTGCGGGCGGATGATTTTAATAATGATTACTTCGTTTTACAAGTAAATCTAGATCAATTAGTGAATTCAGTCATTAAACAGCATATGAAAGGATTTATTAGAAAGAAAATAAGACTCGACCTGCAAGTGGAAAGAAAAGAAGTAGTGACAGATAGGAAGTGGCTGGCATATATTCTTTCTCAGATTCTTTCAAATGCGCTGAAATATACCATGGACAGAGGGACTGTTACTATTTCAGCAGAAGAGGATGAAGAGGAAATTAGGCTTATTATTTCAGATAATGGGATTGGAATAGAGAAGGCGGACCTAACAAGGGTTTTTGAAAAAGGATTTACAGGGATGAACGGACGTGTATATGGAAAGTCCACTGGCATGGGTCTATACTTAGCAAACAAGTTGGCTAATAAGCTCGGGCACAAGCTTACTATTGCATCAAAGGAGAAGGAGTATACGGCGATTACAATCCATTTTTCCAAAGGACAGGATTATTATGCTATTCTATAAAGGAAAAAGCCGGGGGAAACAGAGTATTTCCCCGGCTTTTTCTATGCATTTACTAATCTGTTACTCGTAATTAAAGTCATAATGTAATAACATCCATAAAGGATGGAGTAAATAATAGTACTGATAACGACTGGTGTAATAAAGTTTATATCCATTATTTTTGACAGTGATGAAAGCATTATACAACTATGAGCAATCCCAACAATAAGAGGAAGAAGGAAGAAAATCATGTATTGTTTTGCAATTACACGCTTTATTTCTCTTCTGTTCATGCCTACTTTTTTTAATGTTGTATATCTCTTTCTATCTTCTTCTGCTTCTGTGAGTATTTTAAAATAGATAATACTTCCAGTAGCTGAAAGGAAGACAAGCCCTAGAAAGCTACTTATGAAAATGAGTAAGCCATACACAGATTGTGCTTCACCGTAACTATCTGAGAAACTGTGGAAGTTAAATCCGGTTTCTATATTAGATAAATAAGTTCCTGTTATTTCCCATAATTTTCTCGTTAGTGGAGCAGAATCTTTTTCATTTTTGATTTTAAATATATGGGAAGTAATGATACTGTATTCATTTTTCAATTTCTCATAAATTATATCGTTTATGATCAATACAGCTGGATGGACAGTATTATTATTAAATAATGACTCTATCTTACTATCAGCAACAACAAGATGAATTTCCTTATTAGTTATTGGCAAAGAGATTGGTTTTCCATTGTTTTCATTTTCATCTTGTGACCCGATAAAATTTTTATTTACGATAATTGTTTCATTCTCTTTTAAAGAGCTGATTTGTTCCCTCTTTAGCTGTTTTGCCAATTTGTTATAAGCTGTTTCGGACATGACAGCAAACTGATTATCATAATAACTGTAACCACCAGGTATCTCTTCCAGTGAATCAGCATTTCCCTTTGCCATTATGTAATCGAAAGTATCGTCAAATATTATTTCATGTTCTTTATTATTTCGGATTATATTCGTAATTTGCTCGTCCATTTCTTTTGATGCTATTTCATATTGATAACTGTAAGGAATAAATTCTTCCATCGTACCGAGTGTATTATAGTAAAGAGTATAAGCAAAGCCAAAGGCAATAAGAGTAACAGCATTTAATACAGAAATAGTTGTAAGCATAACAGCATTGCTTCTTAATCGGCTTTTAAGCTGTGTAAAAGTTAATAGATTTTTCCATTTATAATAAATTGCTTTATTATTTTGCAATAATTGCACGAAAAAACCGCTTAATGAATGGAATAAGAAATATGAACCTATCACCATCATTCCAAGAGTGATGAGTAAGTTACGTCCAAAATGATCGTCCCAATTCTTAGAATCAGGGGCATTCCATAACATCCAGTAGCTTATACCAATAAAGACAAGGGATAAAAGAGTAATGATAACCGATGGTTTAACGATAGATTGTCCTTTATTTCTTGCTTGGAATAAGTCAATCAGCTGGAAGCGATACATAATATAGTAACCTTGCAGTGATGTAAAAAAAGTAATGATTAAAAATATAATAAATGTTTGAATGACAGCTGTAATATTTAATGAAAATTGGACAAGGAATGAAAAGCCCATTAGTTTAACTAAAATCATACTGAACAGCATAGAGAATAATTCTCCAATTACAATACCGACAATGAGTGCAATTGTACTAAGCAGAAAATTCTCATAGAAAATCATTTTTCCAATTGCTTTCTTTTGAACACCGAGCAGAGAGTAGAGTCCGATTTCCTGTTTTCGCTTCTTAATAAAAAAAGAATTAGAGTACCAAATAAATATAGAAACAAATAGGAGCAGGATAAAAGAAGATGCAAAAAGAGCAGGTCCTACTTTATCTCCTCTATCAATTAGTTTTGTAATTTGTTCGTTATGCTGTAAAGAAACGAAAATAAAATAGATTAATATGCTGAATGTCATGGAAGCAACATATAAAAAATAATGTTTGAAATAATGTTTCAAATTTTTTGCTACAATATTAAATAACGTCATGGCTTCCGCCTCCTAAAGAAGACAATGTTAATAATAGCTGTTCAAAAAAAGTCTTCCTTTCTTTATCTCCCCTAACCAGTTCTGTAAATAAGTTCCCATCCTTTATAAAGATAACTTTGTCACAATAACTTGCTGCAAATGCGTCGTGAGTAACCATTAAAATTGTTGTTTCATAATCTTTATTTAAACGTTTGAATGCATCTAATAAATCAGCAGATGATTTAGAATCCAAAGCACCAGTCGGCTCATCTGCTAAAACTAAGCTGGGATTAGCTATAATAGCACGAGCTGCAGCTGTTCTCTGCTTTTGCCCTCCTGAAGTTTCATAAGGGTACTTATCTAAAATAGATTCTATACTTAAAATAGAAGCAACTTGTTGTACCTTTTTTTCCATTTCCCTCACAGATTCGTTAGAAAGCGATAATGGCAATAATATATTTTCCTTCATCGTTAAAGAATCAAGTAAA
The DNA here is from genome assembly GCF_001591625.1 of Metabacillus fastidiosus NBRC 101226. Classification (GTDB taxonomy): domain Bacteria; phylum Bacillota; class Bacilli; order Bacillales; family Bacillaceae; genus Metabacillus; species Metabacillus fastidiosus. The sequence continues at coordinate 3,662 of NZ_BCVG01000080.1, read as the reverse complement.
TTATAATCCTGAAAAATAAAACCTAAATGCTTTCTTCTGAAATTAGATAAATCTTCTTCGGACATTGAAGTAATTTCCCGACCACTGATTTTAACACTGCCTGACGTTGGTTTATCGATTGTTGCCAATATATTAAGAAGCGTTGTCTTCCCGGCACCGGAAGGGCCCATAATACCGACAAACTCACCTTTAGTCACTGTTAAATCAACTTTTCTCAACACGTTAAACAGATTCTTTTTTGTACCATAAATTTTTTGGAGTGCTTGTGCTTTTAATACAGTATCCATTATTGTCTCCCCCGTATTGTTTTCAAGTTTTATTATATTAAGCATACTTCGTATAAAGATAGTCATCCATAGAGTGAACGAACAAAAACGGGTTATATCTTACATTTTTGTTATATTAAAAATTCAATAGAATAGTTAAATTTAAACATTTAATGTAAAATGATGAAAAAGAAATGAGGGAAGGTAATAAGATGGATATTATTTTTAATGAATTAATCGGAGATCATGTTCGGATTGTTCCGTTGGAGAAGAAATATCTCCATGATCTATATCATATAAGCAAGGAAGAAAGTATTTGGGCTCATCTGCCAAAAATGATAAAGACAGTAGAAGATATGGAGTCGCTTATTGAAGAAGCGATGTATAAAAAAATGAATGGAACTGAATTTCCATTCGTTATCTTGTTGCGAGAGAATAATAAGGTAATTGGATCTACTCGATTTCTCAGCATTTCATCTTCTCATAGAAATTTGGAAATAGGTTGGACATGGTTATGTCCCTCAGTATGGGGAACTAAAATAAACATCGAGTGTAAGTACCTATTATTAAAATATTGCTTTGAAAAAATGAAGATGATTCGTGTTCAGCTTAAAACAGATGAAAGAAATATACGCTCTCAAAAAGCGATAGAGCGGATCGGCGGATTGAAGGAAGGGGTTTTAAGAAATCATATGATCCGAAAAGACGGTTCGTTTCGTAATTCGGTTTTTTACAGCATTATTGATAATGAATGGCCATCAGTAAAACGGAAATTGGAGATCCTTTTAAACACAAAGTAAGTTTTTTGTAAGAAACAGGAGAGAAAAAAGATACTAAAGATCTTTAATATAAAAACATAACAGCTTAGAGAATGATTTTAAAAGAATAGTATAGGGGGCGGAAACCATTTTTAAACTGATTAAACTTGAGATTGGGAAAAATAGGTTATTAAACTATTGGAAAGGTATAGCAATAGCAAATATTAGTTTTATAGCATTTCTCAGTATGATTTATTTTGTAGAAAACAATGATGGAAATATAATTTTTGAGAATTTTGAAATGGCAGTTAGCATTGTTAATACTGTAGTACGTGCTATATTCATCATCTTTACCGCAGTAATTATTACAAAGTTAGTGATAGATGAGTATAAAGATAAATCAATAGGACTTATGTTTACATATCCTATAAAGCGAAAGAAAATTATGGCCTCAAAATTAATTATTATCGGTATGTTTACATTTGTAAATGTGCTGTTTTCCACATTGTTTATAAGTGGATTAATCTATTTGGGAGATGGACTATTCAATATCATACCCGGTGAAATTGAAAGAGCTGAATTATTGAGACAAATTCTAATCATATTCTTATATGCTTTAGCTACTGCCGGGTTAAGTCTTATTCCGATATTCTTTGGAATGCTTAGAAAGTCTGCACCAGCTACAATTGTTTCGTCTATTTTTCTAGCTTCTTTCACAGGTTCAACTGGAAACAACTTCAATATGTTCTCGATTATTGCAATTCCGATTTCTCTTGCTTTAATTGGCATTTTTATTGGATGGATGTCAATTAGAAATATTGAAAAGGTAGATACTTTATAAAAAGAGATTTGAATAATATGGAAAAGTTATTTATAGGTAGAATATTAACTATAGCATTATAGATTTTAAAGGGAATTCTGGTCATTCGGAGATTGGATTACCTAATATAATGTACGAAAATAAAGGAGAAAATAGTGCTATTGGATTAATTGGAACAGATTCTGATCAATTAAATGTAAGGACAACGTCAGGAAATTTTGAAACTGAGTAAAGTCTGTTCAAGACTGTGCGGAGTGCTGTGTTCTTGAATTGTAAATAGTATGAGAGATTAGATGAGGGATTTTCCCTTGGGATTGTTCAGCTTTTATGTAATGTCATTAGAATTATTTTTAAAAAAATTCGCCATATCACTTAAAAATAAAAAAGCATCGCTATATTGATTCAATTAATCTTAATTCCTACTTATGGCGGTGTTAATCTAGGAAATATAAATGTATAATTTAGGAAAAAACCTAAAGTGTGAGGTGACGAATAGTGACATGGTTAAATAAAGACATTGCTAAAAAGTGGCGGTTAGAGGGAGAACGGTATGCTTCAGATGTAAATGCTTTTGTACATAAAGGTTTATCTCTTGGCTGGGATGAGGTAGATGAGAGAGATTTAATGGAAGATAGGAGAACAGAATTAGCTGATCCTATATTTAATATGATTATAGGGGCAAATAAAGCAGGTGATTTAGCTTTACTTCGAGAGGAGCTGCCTCCAGCTACTTGGCCACTGGCTGCAAATTTTCAAAATCGGATGCAAGCAGTGAAGTCTGTTTTCTTCATTAATGATAAGGCAATTGTTTTTCGAGGCGGAAGCACTTGGGAAGATGGCTATGTTTATGTGGCGACTAGTAAAGGTACAAAACATTTTGAACAATATACACTAGTTGGGCGTTCACCTAATAGAGAAGTGTATGCATTTGTTGATGAAAAAGGCATTTCGACGATGAAGAAATTAGATGAAAATCTTAATGGAGAGCAGATCCATCATTTTTCATGGGAATTTATTGAGAAACGAATAAAAGAATTAAATATTCCTATTAATTTAACGGATGAATTCCCGCATCATCAACTGACAGAAGTGATTCCTTTCTCCTCAGGCAGGAAAGTGATTCTCATCTCATCTTCAGGAACTTTCCTCATTACTACTGAACAATTAACAGTTCTAGACCCAGATCCGGAAGCAATTGAAGAATGGATAAAGGATGATGATTTAGGTGATCTGGAAATAACGATGGAACATGCCGCTCTATCTTATGATGAGAAGTGGATTGCGTGTGGAAGCCAAAGCAGCAGCCATCTTATTTATGATCATGACGGTAAATTTATTAGCGAACTTTATCCTGACAGCAGCTATCCTCATTTTTCCTGGTTTACTTCAGACAGTAAAAAGGTTATTTGTAATTCATGTCACTTTTATAATGGAATCAGCTTTGCTGCGCCTTTAACGAATTTAAAAAGTGGAGAGGAGTTTCCGCTTATCGATGATAACTCAAGAGTGTACGCCGCAACTGCCAGGGAAGGTGAAGTTTATTTTGGTGATGCCTATGGTTATGTAAGGGCAGCTTCGGATGATGGTTCGTTCTTATGGCAATATTTCGTTGGCGGAACAATTGCGGGAATGGATATTAGCTCTGACGGAAAATGGCTGGCTGTAGGTACTTATTCTGGCATGCTGCACTTAATAGAGCTGAATATAGAAGAGCGTGATTTATATACAATTAGCACAGCGAATCACAAGGAAAAAGCAAGATGGATTGCATGGAAAAATACGAATGATGTATACAGATGGTAATGAATATAAAGAGGA
>NZ_BCVG01000079.1 GCF_001591625.1 Metabacillus fastidiosus NBRC 101226 | reverse complement strand
GCTTCACTTCCTCGAATTGCTGGAACTTTGAAGCGGGAGTTTTACTGCCCGTTAAGGCTGGGATAAAGCAAATCGGCTGCCATATTACTGGCAGTTTTTTTGTGTCATGAATAAGATGATAAGAGGAAAAAGCATTGATTCTTTAGTAAAATAGATAGAGATGAACATGAAGATAAAGGGGATTAATATGACGACGGCTTTAGAAATAAAGAAGAAAATACAATCTCTTATTAAACTGTATGAAACATGTATAGAGCATAACGATACGAAAAACGGAGAAAAGATAAAAGAGTTAATTTTTAAAATGTATGATGAAAAACTGTATATATCGTTTGCCGGACATTTCTCCGCCGGGAAATCAACGATGATTAATACGCTCTTAAATGAGCAGATTTTACCGACAAGCCCGATTCCGACGAGCGCTAATATTGTTATGCTGGAAAAAGGCAATGAGGAAGTGAAGCTATGCACAGCAGCCGGAGAATGGTTCTATCTTGAAGGCGGCTATAATATTGCTCAAATAAAAGAATTTTGCACGCAAGGGGAAGACATTACGAAAATTCATATTACGAAAAAATATGAACATTTAGATGAACATATGATTATTATCGATACTCCCGGGATTGATTCAACTGAAGCTGCCCATCGACTTGCAACAGAGTCCATGCTTCATCTTGCTGATATTATCTTTTATGTAACAGACTATAACCATGTTCAATCAGAAGAAAATATGTCTTTCATTCAGGAAATGAAGAAGCGGGACAAAAATATCTGTCTCGTCGTTAATCAAATTGATAAGCATCGGGAGAAAGAAGTTCCATTTATTATATTAAAAAAACAGATAAATGAAAGTTTCTTTGCACTTGGTCTGAAAGAATCGGATATTTTTTATACGACATTAACAGAAAAAAATAATAAAAATAATGAACTTGAGGCATTAAAAGCATTTATTCGGACAATTGCTGAGAAAAGAGAGAAATTATTAATACAAAATATAGCTCATTCACAAAAAGAGATTATAGAGGACCATTTACAGCAGTACAAAGACCAGCTTCATCTTGCTGATTTTCATGAGGATTTAGCAGCATTATCCAAACTTCATCATGAGAAAGAGAGCATCTTGCGACAAATAGAGGGAGAAAAACAAAGACAGAAGGAAATAGAAACAAATATTGGGGAGAAATTAACGTCTATATTAAAAAATGCAAATTTAACTCCTTTTGAAACTAGAGAGAGAGTGAGTCAGTTCATTGAGGCGAATGAAGCTCAATTTAAAGTAGGTTTTTTATTTTCAAAAAGAAAAACAGAAGAGGAACGTTTGAAAAGAGCAGAAAGTCTATATGAGAGTTTGCAAAAAAATATGGAAACAGAGCTTGCCTGGCATATTACTGCATTATTAAAAGACGTGTTAAAGGAATATGAGCTGTATCAGTTAAATGATGAGGTTCAAGGCTATACATTTACCTTTCCTCCTGAACTGCTCATAGACATATTAAAGCGCGGAGCCTCTTTTAATAATCAGTACATTCTTACGTATTCAGCAGATATTAGCAATGAATTAAAAAGGCTTGTAAAGCAGCAGGCGAATATGATCATTGCGAAAATAACATCTGAATTAAAAAAGCGTCGTGATCATATTATGGTGGGGCTGGATGAAGATGTACAGAAGCTTGAGGTGGAATTACGCCATTATGAAGCGGAAATGGAGCAGTGGAAGCTTTATAAGTATTACGAAAAAACAATTCAGCAAATAGCGGATTATGTTTACAATGAACATATTAATATGGAGGAATGGATTGCTGGTCATTCAGAAAAAGACCAAAAAATATACCAAATAAAGAGCGAATTAGACCATGCGGAACATGTTATCCACTATAGGAACAGAGAAGAGAAGTTTAATAATGAGATTGTGGAAAATGGCCGGACGGAGCAGTTTCTTTCAGTAGTAAAAGAAATAGCCCATACATTTGAGAAAATAAATGGCTTTAAACAATTCAGTGAATTATTCATCCGGAAAATCAGCCGGTATGAAAACAGATCCTTTACAGCTGCTTTATTTGGAGCATTCAGTGCGGGGAAATCATCATTTGCCAATGCATTATTAGGAGAGAATTTGCTGCCGTCTTCTCCGACACCGACAACGGCAACGATTAATAAGATTTCACCTGTCACAACAGAGAAAAAGCATGGTGCTGTAGAAGTAAAATTAAAAGATGGAGTAATAATAGAAGAAAATATTCAAACGTTCAGTGAATATGTTTCCAATGAAGAAAAAGCAAGAAATGTCGAGGAAGTAATCATTTATTACGATTGTCCGATTACAAGGCTCGGTATTACACTAGTTGATACACCTGGTGCTGATTCGTTTAATACAAGACATACGGATATTGCTTTTCAATATATTAAAAATGCGGATGCGATCATTTATGTTACTTATTTTAACCATCCGTTTACAAAAGGAGACCGTGAATTTCTGCGCCAGCTTGGCAGGGTAAAAGATTCCTTCTCGCTTGATAAAATGTTCTTTATTATTAATGCGATCGATCTTGCGAAAGATAAAGAAGAAATTTTATTAGTAAAAGATTATATAAGAGAGCAGCTTTCCCAGCAGGAAATTAGAAATTCTCAATTATATGGTATTTCAAGTTTGAATATTCTGCAGGGAAATGATCTGTTCGAAGAAGAATTTGTTTTATTTAAAAAACATTTTTTCCATTTTATTGAGAATCAGCTAATGAATGCAACGATTATTTCGATGAAAGATGAATTAAGCAAAGCAGATGAACAGGCAGAATTGATGATTCAAAATGCGAGAAAGAATGAAACCGAGAAAGAGAAGGAATGCAGGCAGTTAAATGAACAAAAAGTAAATATTGAGGGTGAAATACAAAACATAACGAACAGCGGAGCAGTAACGGAATTAAAGCAGGAAATAAAAGAATTACTTTTTTACGTAAAACAGCGCTTAGATTTCCGTTTTTCTGATTTCTTTAAAGAAGCATTTCACCCGGGAGCTATCCAAAATGGAAAAAGGATAGACGATGTGTTAAGAGCTTGTTTAGCCGATTTAGTAAAAATGGTGGAATTTGAAATTATCCAGGAGCTGCAGGCGACAACGCTTCGTCTGGAGAAATATATAGAGGGACGTTTGGACAGTGAATTTATCCGGATAAATTCACTGCTTAATCAGCATACAAGTATAATCAGGCTCGTCGAGATGGAAATAGGATCTATTTCGACACCGGAGCTTCATGTTCAATTAGGAAAAGAAAATGATCTATATATAAGCGAATCATTGAAGTTATTTAAAAATGCGAAATCGTTTTTTGAGAAAGATGGAAAAAAGCAGATGAGTGAAGACTTAAGGCAAAGAATAAATACTCTTATTGCACAAGTGATGGAGCATTATGAAAAAAACTTTGATGAATATTATTGTCATATATTAAAGGAATATCATGATGATTATATTGCTTTTATAAAAGAACAAATAAAAGATACTTTTAAAGCAGTGTTTGACTCGTTTATTTCAGAGCAGAATATCGATTATTTACAGAAGATAAGAAAAGAGATTCAATCTGCTATTGAGCTTATATAATTGTTCGTATAATATAAAAACATGTATACAACAGTTGGTGGAACGATGAATAAAATAAATTATCAAGTTTGTGCAACGTGTATTCATTTTGCGATAAGCAAAACGGAAAGTGGAATGCTTTACCGCTGCAGTCGCTTAGGATTTGAAACAAAGCCGGCATATTCTTTTCGATGCTGGCAGCCGAAAGAACATGTAGTAAGGCTAATGAAAAAAAGAGGTGGAAGTAACAATGAGTGAAGTGCATAAAGCAATTTCAGAACACAGTAAAAAACAACACGAGCATATTCGTACATTTGCGAGGCTTGATCAACAGCGTGAAGCATTTATCGCAGAGGCAGTGCAGCTATGCAGACAGTCCCTTCCGTTTGAAGTGGACAGCATTAATGCCGTGACGAGAGAGATGAATGCATTAGCACGTCAAGGAATCGTCCCTGCACGTAAATTAGTATCAAAAGAAATGGTGAAAGAATACGTTGAAAGATCTAATTAATCTGTAAGCAATTCCCTTCGTTTTGTCACAATAATAAATAATTATTGTGACAAACTAATCATACAAGGAGGGAGTTAAATGGGCAGACAAAAGTTAGGTAATGCAAACGCACAAAGAAATAATAATAAGAAAAAGAAAAATGGTTTTAATGAGGAATTTGCTTCATATGCGATGCATGAAGCACAAAAGCTAAGCAGTAAAAATAAAGACTAAGCCGGATATGGCTTAGTTTTTTAAATTTTTCCTTCAGAAAGCCTCATTTAAATATGATATGATAAAATTATTGTGTAATGAAGGAGACAAGAAAATGAATGAAAAAAAGGAACATTTACTTTTAGTTGACGGGATGGCTTTATTGTTTAGAGCTTTTTTCGCTACATCTGTCCATGGACAATTTATGAGAAATAGCAGCGGTGTACCGATGAACGGAATAAATGGCTTATTAAAACATTTACTAACTGCAATTAACACGCTGCAGCCTACACATGTAATCTGCTGCTGGGATATGGGAAGCAAGACATACCGTACGGAGCTGTATCCTGCTTATAAAGGGAACCGCGGTGAGCCGCCAGTGGAATTAATCCCGCAATTTGATTTAGCGAAAGATGCTGTTGCAGCTTTAAATATTCCTAATATCGGTGTCATAAATTTTGAGGCCGATGATTGTATTGGAACGATTATAGAAAAGCATCATGAAAACATGGAAATTTCCGTTTTAACCGGTGACAGAGATTTGCTGCAATTATTAAAGCCGAATATTAATATCGTTCTTCTGCAAAAAGGGATCGGCAATTATAAGAGCTATAGTATGGAAAGTTTCATAGAGGAAATGGGCGTTCATCCTAAAATGCTGATCGATATAAAGGCCTTAATGGGAGATACGAGTGATAACTATCCTGGGGTAAAAGGGATAGGAGAGAAAACAGCTTATAAATTAATAGCACAATATGAATCAATTGAAATGCTTTTAAACAATTTAGCTGAGCTCACGAAAGGACAGCGGACAAAAATTGAAGCTGATTTAGATATGCTCCATCTTTCAAGAAAGCTTGCTGAAATAAATTGTACAGCTCCGATTGAATACGTATTAGAAGAGTCGGTTCTTAACATTGAATATGATAAAGCCGAAAAGATGATGGAACAGCTGGAATTGAAGGGTCTGCAGTCCTTTTTTAAAAATATAATAACGGCTGTCTAATGATGAAGTGCTTATGCAGTTGCTAATATGACTAGAAAATATAAATGTTAGACTTGAACATGGTTTTCTAGTAAAACTTTATTACTTTTTGGCTCGTCTATTTGCAAGCTCTGTCTGCAAATGCTTTTCAGCTTTAGCTGAAAAGTGTTCTAATTTCTTAAAAGGGTAAGGGGCTGTCTAATAAATCCCTGATAAGTTTTAAAAGCTGAAAGGCCCTGTCATCAAATCCTTAATTTTACTGAATTTTCATCACAGGCCTTTCAGCAGGATATTCTAAAAGGGTTGTTCTTTTACCCTTTTGGAATATCCTCATTAAATTTTCGTATTCGATTTTTTTGCCCTGTTCTCCAGCTCGCTCTTCGGATCTGTTGCAAATTCTGTATCCTGCCCATGTCCCTGAGGGTTTACATTAGGTGCTTTTCTGCCCCGGTTTGTACTATTTCTTCGTTTACTCATGAATATTCACCTCCAAATGTAGTATCTCCATATAAACAAAAAAGTTCTAAGTAAAAATGATAGTAATTTATAGTAAAATCCGATATGATGGGGAAGGAAATTGATTAAGTTAGGACTGGTATCTATTATTTCTTATACACAAACCGTTTCAGATTATATTAATTTTTTATTTGAGAAAGGTTTTTCATTTGGTGAGGATGTATTAGGTTTCATAAAGTTTGGGCAAAGCTATACAGGAACGAATGATGAAATAGTAATTGCTGCAATTGAGCTTACTTTAAAAATTCAAAAAGAATTTGATGGGTCCTTTTTTATTTCATTGCTTGAAATGTTAAAACAAGAGGGAATTGAGACGAGAAAGGGAGCTTTAAGGCATCTACAGCATTTGAATCTACTAGAAAAGACTCCCACTTCAAGAGAAAAATAAAAAAGCCTGTAAGTGGGAAATCGAATAAAAAGCCTATTTTCTAATAATTGCTTTTCTCGCCAGTTCATCTGCTGTTTTATTTTCTTTACTAGGTATCCATTTAATAAAGAAGAGATCAAACTGTTCGGATAAAGAAATAGCTTTTTCTAAGAGCGGAGCATATGCTGGGTTTTTAACGAACTGCTTTTCCATAGCGTTTTCAACGAGCTGGGAATCGGTGCGAAAGGAAACGGTCTTATAACCTTTTTCAATGCAAATTTCCATTCCTTTAATTAAGGCATAATATTCAGCTTCATGATTGGACATAATGCCAATCGGAATGGAATATTTCTCAGCATTTTTTTCACCTTTAATGAATATCCCTATTCCAGAAGGACCAGGGTCACCAGCACTTGCTCCATCAGTATAAACTTCGATCATCTTTCTCCTGTGCACTCCTTTCAATAAAGGGTATTAAGTTAGTTATACTTTAAATCACTTTATTTAAAAACCGAATATGATTATAGCATATTGATTACATTAATATGTATGAAACGGAGTGATTACTTTGAAATTTTCCATTGAATGGACATATGAAACGAAAAAGAAACAAAAAATACAGTTAACAAGTGAGGCTGTTTCCCTTTCTGAAGCTCTTTTAATCGCGATGGATATAGAGCAGACAGGCAGGGTAAAAGAGCTTGTATTCGCCTCTGACGACGGACAGACATGGACGTTAAAGGAATTGAAAAAATTACAGACAAAAGTGAAAGAGGAGCCTTCGGAAATTACTGCTTACTTTGATGGCGGTTTTGATAAAGGGACAGGGGAATGTGGACTAGGTGCAGTCATTTATTATACATTAGGGAATAAAAAAATGAGAGTAAGGACGAATGAAAAGGTTGCTGAGCTTGATTCAAATAATGAAGCGGAATATGCTGCATTTTCATTTTTAGTTTCAGCGCTTGAAGGGTTAGGTATTACAAGACAGACGGTTACTTTTAAAGGTGACTCACAAGTAGTGCTTAACCAATTATCAGGGGAATGGCCATGTTATGAGGAAAATTTCTCAGTATGGTTGGATAAGATTGAGCAACAACTTGAAAAATTAAAAATCAGGCCTATTTATATTCCGATCTCGAGAAAGGAAAATAATGAGGCAGATAAATTAGCGACACAGGCATTAAAAAGTATAAAAATTCATAGTAATCTTGAATTAAGTAAGGAAGATGAAAATGATGGATAAAGTAAATAAAAAGCAGACATTTCAAGAAATTAATGAAATCATTGATACTTACTGTACAGATTGTTTCCTAAAAAAACATTTTCGCAATGAATACGGGAAGAGCTATGCTCATTCTTTTTGTATTAAAGAATGTACAGTTGGTCAAATGATAAAAAAATACGGAGAAAAACTAAGTTAAAGGGCTGCTCAATATTTGAGTGTTAGCCCTTTTTTTAATATGATTTTACTGTTTTGCGGCGTTCAGTTGCTGTTCACATTGCTGAAGGAGCTGTTCCTGTGTTTGGAAAAATTCATCATCTACTCCTGTTTGTTCGGAATATGCCCGCTTGAACAAATCTTTTGCATCATTTAATGAGTTCTCAGCATGCTGAAGTGTTTCCTCATCCATTGACATCGTTGCAGTTCCCACCATTTTCTGTGCAGATTTTACCGATATTTCAAGCTGTTTAAGATTATTAAAACCACTGATGAGATCCGTATGGTTAATATTGTCCATTTGCTTATGCACTCCTTCTCCTGTTTATTTTATGGCTTGTGTAAAAAAGACACAGCCTTGTCATACTTCACCTTATAGTTTTTGATTTTGTCATAAGAATATACCGATTTAGAGAGGAATTTGTACCTAAATCAAAAGAATCATGTTAAAATGAGTAAAGATGTATTAAGTGGTAATTTATTGTATAAATATAATACTAAATAACCAATAAATGAATGAATTTACAGGAAAGGGGAAGGCTGAAATGAAAAGTGAGAATTTAGATTCTACTATAAAGGAAGCATTTGGAGAAATCTATGAAGATTTGGAAAAGCTGGTTTATATAGCGAATAATGCAAATGTTTTTAATCATGTTGAAGTAAGAAGAATTGAAAACAGCATAAAACAAAACATTAAAGCGATTGAATATCTTATTGTAAGCAAAAATTTATAGTTTTTACTGTACATACAAATATAAATAAGGCTGAGTGTACACTCAGCCTTATCTTTCCATACCGTATATGTTAAATTACAATTAAGCTTGTAATTATAACTTTGTTACGTTAGCAGCTTGTGGTCCGCGATTTCCTTCAACGATTTCGAAAGAAACTTCTTGACCTTCTTCTAATGATTTATAACCTTCGCCTTGAATAGCTGTGAAGTGTACGAATACATCGTCTCCGCCTTCAATTTCGATAAATCCGAAACCTTTTTCGTTGTTAAACCATTTCACTTTACCGTTTTGCATATTACTTAATCCTCCAATACTTGTAGCACAGGTGGTGCTAAAAAATATTTATCAAGTAACCGAACATATTATGTAGACATAATAGAATATTGGATACACATACTGCAATTATAATATTCAGTTAATGATGCTTTAACTATACACTATTTAATGAGAATGAGTCAAGGATATAAGGGGGTATTTTTTATCTTGTATTTAATAAGCAGTGAGACTTCTGCCTTAAGATTTTGAAAGAAACAAAGAAGATGGAGGGGATGAAAAGTATGAAGACCTGCTTTATAAAATGAAACAGGATACGGTGAAATTTATAAGATACATATTCCTTTTTTCATAAAACAGATTATAATTAGTTTATTCCTAATAAAAAATAAAAATATAAACTTGGGAAAAGGATGAAGGGAGACAGTAATTGTGGTTTACAAAACTTTTACAATTACAAGTAAGGTTGGCTTACATGCGAGACCAGCTACATCATTGGTAAACGCTGTAAACTCATTTACTTCAGATGTATTCCTTACAGCGTATGGTCGTACGATCAATTTGAAATCAATTATGGGTGTCATGTCATTAGGTATTTCAAGTGGAACCAGTGTCGTAATTAGCGCCGAAGGTATTGATGAGAGAGAAGCGATTGAAGCGATTGAACGTGTAATGAAGTCAGAAAGTTTAGGGGAAGAAGCCTGCTAAAACTGTCTTAGCAAAAAATGTCTGGATTTTTCTTTGAATAAAAGGAAAAACCAGACATTTTTGTTTCAAACCGCTATAATATATTTGTACTTAAAGATCTGATCTGTTTCATGTACATAAAGTGAGGAGGAGAAAAAATGAATAGATATTCAATAAGCCAATTCGTTGAGCATACGAAGCAGCAGGATAAAGGGGAAGGCCTGTTTGAATTAGAAACACCGAGAATGCTAGAAATAAATCTTGAAGGCCAGATTTGGTCGAAGATGGGAACAATGGTTTCTTATCGGGGAAATATGAAGTTTGAACGGGAAGGTATTTTAGAGCATGGAATAGGAAAGCTCTTCAAAAAAGCGTTGACCGGTGAAGGTACTGCATTAATGAAAGTGAATGGAAACGGAAAATTATACTTGGCAGACCAAGGGAAGAAGATTTCCATTCTTCACTTAAATGATGAAGCTATTTTCGTAAATGGAAATGATTTATTAGCTTTTGAACCGTCTATTTCATGGGATATTAAATTAATGAGAAAAATAGCTGGGATGATGTCAGGTGGATTGTTCAATGTTCGGTTGGAAGGCAGGGGGATGATTGCTATTACATCCCATTATGAGCCGCTGACATTGATCGTGACACCGGATAATCCTGTGTATACAGACCCGAATGCGACTGTTGCATGGTCAGGTACATTAAGCCCTGAATTTGTAACAGATATTTCATTAAAAACATTTTTGGGCAGAGGAAGTGGAGAATCTATTCAAATGAAATTCAGCGGTGAAGGCTTTGTCGTCGTTCAGCCGTTTGAAGAAGTTTATTTCGGAAATACAGGTTCTTCCTCGTAATAAAAAGAGCTGTCCTAAATGAGGGACAGCTCTTTTAACATTAAAATGTAGTTGATTGTGAGCGTGTTTTTTTCAGCATTTGTTCCTGCTTCTTTTTTGGCTTGTGTATCCAGCCGGTATGAGAAGAGATTACTTCATAATTATCGGCTAAAAGCACCGTTGCCATATAAGGATAATCCTCTTTAAAACGAAATCTTAAATCAACCCATCGCACTTCAAATCCATGCTCGGTCCTCTGGACAATAATATGTGTATGATCGGAGTTTGCAAGGAAATGCTGTACATTTTGATCTTTACTTGCCATTAAAACAGGTGCTTCCTCTGCATTCATTTTTTCAAAATGATGAATAACCTTCAGTTTTTGCTGACGATAGTGAACCATACCGACAAAAAATACCGTGTCTGTTTCAATGACGATATCCCAATGAAATAGAGACTGTGTTGGAATAATTGTATACACACCGTTTAAATCTGCTAATCTTTCAGCTAATCGGATCGCTTTCCTCGATAAAATAAATCTTGTTATTAAATAAATGAACAGAATGATATAAATATAGAAAAAGATGAATCCAGGAGAAAAAGTAATCATCCATAATATAAATCCAATAATATGAAGAGCCATAATAAATGGATCAAATAATGGAATAAAGTTTAAAGATAACCATTTTTTTGTGAAAGGTCTTGCTGCCTGTGTTCCGTAGGAGTTAAAAATATCAAAAGCAATGTGTAAAAAAACAGCAGCAAATGTCCAGCATAATAAAGTGAAAAATGAGATATCGCTAAAGGGTAAATAAATGAGAAAAGAAAGAGCAGCCGTCCAAAGGAAAAGGGCAGGAATTGAATGTGATACACCTCGATGATGCTCTGTATACATTCCATTTCCTTTTAAAAGCTTTATTATATAATCAAAATCAGGTGCATTTGAACCAATGACAGTTCCGATTAGGACAGCATTTGCAAGATTCGGGTTTGCTGCAACTGCAGGATCTAAATAAGATAAGCCCGCTAAACCGAACCCCATGGCAATATGTGTGCTCGTATCCATCATAACCTCCAGAAAAAAGATTAAACCCTCTCATCCTGAAGCTTTTGATAAAGTGAAACTTCCATAAGTGGGGGGTCTTTCTCCCTCTCTTATGGTTAGTTGGACCAATCGGACCTTTAGGGGCAGTTGATCTCCCACTTAACTTCCTTGAATTCTCTCAAATTGTGAAGTGGGAGTCTTACTGCCCGTTAAGTGTGGGATAAATGAAAGAATAAGTACAAAATTATTAAGAGCCAAGCATTAACTTTTTATTTTTTATAAGTGAAGCTTCTTTGATTACATCATTTAATATTAATTCTGCAGAATTATTATGATGGAAGGAATGGATATTTCTTGTCATTTCATTCAATCTTTCTTCATCTAATAAAAGCTTACATACTTCTTCATAAATATCTTCGATTTGATTAACAACAATAGCAGCGCCATTTTCCTCAAAAAAGATGGCATTTTCTTTTTCCTGACCTGGTACAGGTTTAAAGAGAATCACTGGTACACTTAGAGCTGTCGCTTCACTTAATGTAATTCCGCCCGGCTTCGTAATCATACATGACGCAATACGGTAAAGCTCGTCAACTCTTTCCACATAGCCTAAAACTTTTATTTTATCGCTGCAGCTGTCAGCGAGCGGCTCTAAGCTTTCTTTTAATTCATTATTATTTCCGCAAACGACGATTGTTTGTATTCCCTCTGTAGAAATAAATGATTCACAAAGCTCTTTCACATTTTTTAAAACTCCATGTGCCCCGGCCATTATTAGCAGTGTTTTCTTATTAGGATCAAGATTATATTTTTCATATAATGTGTTTTTATCGATATATTCTTCAAACTGTGACCTTATTGGAATGCCTGTAACTTTAATTGTTGTAGGATGAACACCGATACTGATGAGCTTTTCTTTTACATAATCGGTTGCGACATAATATTTATCGATGTCTTCATGCACCCAGATTTTGTGTAAGCAAAAATCAGTCAGCACATTAAATGTCGGAATAACTTTGCCTGTTTTCCGTCTGTATTCAGGAACGACAATCATTGGAAATGTATTAATAATAATATCTGGCTGTTCCTCTGTAATAATCTTATGCAAGCGTTTATGACCCATTTTGTAATAAAGGTTAATCATTCTCTTGTTGTACATTTTATCGACGCCATAGTAAAAAATCCGATAAAACTGTTTACCAATTGAAAAGCTTTTAAGATATAAATATTGTGTAATCTCAGAAAATATTGGAAAGGATTCTGAGTATAAGTTGCAGACAATTACTTTGTTGAATCCTTGTTTTTTACATTGATTTTCTAAAGTTTTTGCAACTTGTACATGACCGTTACCATACTTGGCCGTTAAAATTAATACTGTGGAATTGCGCTTCAACATTTTCACCTCTATCTAGTCAAAAAACACGAGCAATTAAACTTTTGGATCATTAAAAGTATATGACAAAATTAACCTTATTTGTCTAAAAGATAACATATAAATATTACTTTTTCATAAAGAAATTATTAAGTATTCGTGAAGTCTTCTTTTACAATAATTAACATTTGTTTTTAAGCGGGAACCTCTTATATATAGGAAGCTATATAAGAGGGCTTTCCCTTTCAATCCCAAACGAACGGTGTTTCTTGATATACATAATAATTGAGCCAGTTTACAAACAGGAGATTTCCATGTGATCTCCAGCGATGCACCGGTTTTTTAGTCGGATCATCGTTAGGAAAATAGTTTTTTGGCACATCGATTTGCAGCCCTTTGTTAATGTCTCGTTCATATTCATTTTTTAATGACGTTAAATCATATTCGGGATGTCCGGTAAGAAATACATGTTTCCCATCTTTTGAAATAACGAGACAGACACCTGCTCCTTCTGCATATGAAAGAATTTGCAGCTCGTTCACAGCTTCAATATCTTCTTTTCGAACATCTGTATGTCTGGAATGAGGTAGATGGTGTAAATCATCAAAGCCTCTTAACAGCTTAACAGAAGGATCTGTCACCTGATGTTCGAAAATTCCGAAACATTTTTCATCGAGCATATATTTATTTACGCCATAATGATGGTAGAGTCCTGCTTGTGCTCCCCAGCAAATGTGTAATGTTGATGTAACATTTGTATTTGACCAGTCCATAATTGTCTGTAATTCTTTCCAATACGAAACTTCTTCAAATTCTAAATGTTCAATAGGTGCTCCGGTAATAATCATTCCATCAAATTTTTTATGGCTGATTTCATCAAAAGTAGTGTAGAATTCTTCAAGATGTTCTTTTGCAGTCGTCTTGGAAATATGTGTTTTCGGTCTTAACAATGTAATATTTACTTGTAAAGGTGAATTTGCTAATAATCTCAGTAATTGTGTTTCAGCATATTCTTTTTTCGGCATTAAGTTTAAAATGATAATATTTAACGGGCGTATATCCTGAGAATACGCGCGACTTTCATCCATGACAAAAATATTCTCACTTTCTAATATCTCTCTTGCTGGTAAATGGCCTGGAATATTGATTGGCAAAGAGCACACCCCCATGTTGATGATAATAATTATATAATGTTTTAAGCTTTCTTTATTATAGAAAGTTTAGGAAAATAATTCAATTCGTTATTTTTCATTACTTAATAGGTAAATATTTAATATATTACCAGAATACTATTGTACCACATGAATGTAAGTCCAAATGTATATAAGTCCAAGATATATTTTTGGCATTTTTCATTTAAATAACACTCTCATTTTAAAAGAAAAGATGCTGTAAAATCGTGCGCTATATCAGGTTTTTATTGTGTATATACCAGCATATTCATTTGGACTTATATAAAATAATCTCTATATTATATAATAATAGTTCAATAAGTAAATATTTTCTTTCTTTATTAGCTTATCAAGTTTAACGAAATATGATATAGTGCATGTTTAGAAGCAACATAATTTTAGAAATCAGGTGGAGTAATGAATAATAGGATTGTTGTTTATAGTTTACTGACATTTGTCATGCTCTCATGGGGATTAAATGTTACAGCGCTTAAAGTGCTTGTAGTAGACATGGCTCCAATTACGATGAATGCATTTCGGGTGTTTGTAGCTGGAGTAGGGGTTCTTTTAATGCTTTGGCTAACGAAATCGATCCGCAAGCTTACATTGAAAGAATATGGATTTTTAGCTTTTATCAGTTTATTTAATGTTGTCGGCCATCATCTATTTTTATCTGTTGGATTAAGTAATACAACAGCAACGAATGGCGGCTTAATTTTAGGGCTTGTCCCAATTTTAACAGCACTCGTATCGATTCCAATTTTAAAGACGCGTCTTTCGTTTATTAAAACGGTCGGTATTATCGTTGCTTTTTTCGGTGTGAGCTTCGTTGTACTCGTAGGTTCAACTGGAACTTTCTCCGTTTCTATCGGTGATGCCCAAGTGTTTATTTCCGGTTTCACACAGGCGATCAGCTTTGCTTTAATTAAAAAGGCATCAAGTAAAATTGATGCAAGGCTTATGACAGGATGGATGATGGTCATCGGTTCTGTTATTATGTTCATCTTAAGCTTTATCTTTGAGCCGGAAGGTCTTAGTACGATGGCAACAACAGATGTGAAATTATGGTCGGTCTTCTTCGCTTCAGCTCTTATTGCGACTGCATTTGGCCATATGACATATAACTATGCGATCCAGCATATCGGACCGAGTGAATCAGCTGTATTTATTAACCTTAACCCGTTATTTGCTTTATTAGGCGGTGTCGTTTTCCTTGGGGAAGGGATCTATATAGAACAGGGAATTGGATTTATTCTAGTTGTAATAGGGGTTCTTTGCGGCAGCGGTGCTGTAGAGCATTGGCGCAAACAGAAAAAAGAAGTTCAGTTAAGACCACCTGCATAATTTATAAGATTAAAAAATATTGAATTTGATCAGGCGGAATATAAGTTGTATAAACCAATTTATAGCCGATGCTTATGTGCTGGGACAGTGTCTCAGCACAATTTTTTTGTATCGGTTCTATTGGAGCATGGAGGCTTTTATGCACATCTGTTACAAGATTGGAATGAAGATTGCATTGAATAAGTAAGACATGTGTGCCGATCCATGCCTGCCCGATCATATTCTTTCTATAATAAGAAATCATTTTTTGCACTTCCTTAAAAGGATATTCCTACGCGAATCTGAAAAATAGCGTACCCTTATAACTGTGTGTTAAAATTATATGACGAAATATGAAGAGGAGTGAAAATAAATGAAGATTCAATCAATTGAGCCAACTCCTAGTCCTAATACGATGAAAGTATTGCTTTCTGAAGAGCTTCCGGCAGGTAAAAGCAATAATTATAAAAAAGAACATGCAAACGAGGCACCTGCTGTCATTAAAGAAATTTTACATATTGACGGTATAAAAGGTGTTTACCATGTTGCGGATTTCCTTGCTGTTGAACGAAACGCGAAATTCGACTGGAAGGAAATTTTACCGAAAGTAAGAGAAGCTTTTGGAGAAGATATTGACAGTGCTGCTTTAGGTGAAGGACGTATCGAAGAAGGGTATGGGGAAGTAAAAGTATCCATCCAGTTATTCAATGATATTCCAATGCAGGTTAAATTGACTGACGGAATGAAAGAGGAGAGATTCGGCTTGCCTGACCGTTTTAAAGAGGCGGTTATGAAAGCGCAGGAAACGAATGCAAATGTCGTATTAGAACGTAAATGGAAAGAACAGGGTGTCAGATACGGTGAATTCGCTGATATTGGAAAAGAAGTCGTTGATGAAATCAATGCCGCTTACAGTGAAGACCGTCTAAACCGATTATTAAAAGCGGTAGTGAGCAAGGATACAGAACAAATTCAGCAAGCGAAGAAATCGTATCCGGTAACACTGGATATGCTTGATGATCCGGAATGGACTGTCAGATTCGCGCATCTTGAGCAGATGGAGCCGACAAAAGATGATCTTGCATTTCTTGATAAAGCGTTAAATGATGAAAAAGCATCGATTAGAAGGCTGGCAACAGTTTATCTCGGCATTATCGAAGATCCGGTTATTCTACCTTATTTATATAAAGCATTAAAAGATAAATCAGTAACCGTTCGCAGAACAGCGGGCGACTGTTTATCAGACCTAGGTGATGAGGCGGCGGCGCCTGCGATGATGGAAGCATTGCAGGATAAAAATAAGCTTGTTCGCTGGCGTGCAGCGATGTTCTTATATGAAGCAGGGGATGAAACAGCCCTGCCTGCTTTGAAACAAGCAGAAAATGATCCTGAATTTGAAGTGGATTTGCAAATTAAGATGGCAATTGAGAGAATTGAAGGCGGAGAAGAAGCAAAAGGCTCCGTATGGAAACAGATGACAGAAAGCCGAAAAGGTTAATTAAACAAGGAGTGAAGTATAATGTCAATGGCATACGATGAATATATGCGTCAAATTGTTAAACCGATGAGAGCGGAATTAACGAACGCAGGTTTTAATGAATTAACGACAGCGGAAGAAGTAGAGGAGTTTATCGAGAAGGCAGAAGGTACTACTCTTGTTGTAGTAAATTCTGTTTGCGGCTGTGCAGCGGGGCTTGCAAGACCGGCAGCGACACAGTCTGTATTACAGGGAGATAAAAAACCTGACCATCTTGTAACAGTTTTTGCCGGTCAGGATAAAGAGGCAACAGCGAAAATGCGTGAATATTTTACAGGTATTGAACCATCTTCTCCGTCAATGGCAGTTTTAAAAGGGAAAGAAGTTGTTCATTTTATTCCAAGAGAACAGATTGAAGACCATTCAGTTGAAGCGATTATGGAAAATTTAAAAACTGCATTTGAAGAAAATTGTTAAGATTGAGGATGCCTTAGTGCATCCTTTTCTTTTTTGAAAGGAGTGTTAAAAAATGATCGTAACGACAGCAGGAAGAACGAATGAGGCAATGGTTCATTTGGCGGAAATAATTGCTGAAGATTTACAGTCTGAATTCGTTCCGCGTAATAAACGGGCAATTGGGATGATGAAAGAAACGGTACAGCAGGATGTACTCGTAGTTGGGAAAAATCGCCTTGAATTATACAGTTTAAAAACGGATGAGCCGCTATTTTTTCATCCAAATTCAGCAATGTTTCGAATAAAAAGAATGATAAAGGGTGAGTACGAACCGTTTTTAGAGGCAACAAAATTACAGGAAGGGGATCAGTTTTTAGATTGTACACTTGGTCTTGGCTCAGACAGTATCGTTGCCAGCTATGCGGTTGGTACAAAAGGAAAGGTGACCGGAGTCGAAGCGAATCCCTTTTTAGCGTATATCGTTCAAACAGGTTTATCAGCGTGGCATACTGAGTTTACTCCGATTGATGAAGCGATGAAGCGGGTTAACGTTATTCAAGGGGACCATGGGAAAGAACTGGAGCAGATGGAAAGCGGTTCAGCCGATGTCATTTATTTTGATCCGATGTTTGAGGAGACGATTGCACAGTCGAGCGGCCTCAATCCGTTAAAAAGCTTTGCACATTATGACATATTAACAGAAAGTGCTATTAACGAAGCAAAACGTGTGGCGAGAAAGAGAATTATTTTGAAAGATCATTGGAAAAGTGAAAAATTTGCACAGTACGGCTTTGAAGTCATTAAAAGAAAAACAGCAAAATTTCACTACGGTGTTATAGAACTCAAATAATTGCAGATTCTATAAGCGGAGGTGTTTTCCTTTATGGCTAAAAAGAAGAAAGATCCATCTAAAGCAGGATTAAGCTCGCCAAATGTGGAAGGTCAAGGTACGACGACGCATGAGACTGGGAGCGAGCAGCGGGATTCGGCACGAAAAAAATCAAAAAGACATTAAAGTGAAACTTCGGTCAGTGGGGTTTTTCTCATCCTTCACTGATGGTTAGTGGAGGCCTGCATGATGCGGGTCACACATACGTTGCTCGCGTGAAGC
>NZ_BCVG01000078.1 GCF_001591625.1 Metabacillus fastidiosus NBRC 101226 | reverse complement strand
CCTTTATGGGCAGTTGATCTTCCACTTCACTTCCTCGAATCCTCAGAATTTTGAAGTGGGGGTCTTACTGCCCGTTAAGGCTGGGATAAAAAGAAGACCTGCCAGTAGGCAAGTCTGAATCTTACATATCATGTCCAGCGTTGTTCTTCTGTCTTGTATGATTGCGGTTTTTCACTTTTTTAGAACCGCTTAAAGGCTCAGGCTGACCCGGGTTATTTCCCTTTGGCGCGTTTTTTCTCATGTCTTTGCTGTCGTTTTTATTAACCATTATAAATCCCTCCTTTTTAAAATAGGTTGAGGATAATGACAAGAAAACATTCTTTCTTTTCAAGAATATTTTTAATAAGGCGTGAAAAGCTAAAGTGAATCTAACAATTAAGGAAAAACAATAATTGTTAGTATGTTCAAATATAAGAAAGCGGGTGTCATTCCATTGCCTTATAACAAAAATAAACAGCAATCATTTCAAGCGGCGCAGCAAGGAGCAAAGGAAGCATTTGATGTGTATGAGAATATTGTAAAAGACTCTGCTGATTATGGCAGCCAGCTTAAACATTTAAAACAGGAAGTGAATGAAGCGTACCAGCAAATTGAAAATGCGCTTGAAAATGCTTCAGAAACTCAAAGAGCAAGACTGGAACAATACCAGCGCGATCTTGAAGGAATTATAAATGAAGTAAATTAATAAAAAACGACGGGTTTGCCGTCGTTTTTTTATGTGAAACAGCTTATTGATTCTTTTTGCGCTTTTTATTATTTTGTCTTTGTGCCGCTGTCAAAGGCTCGTTTTGCATTTCTTCATTATATCCTGCACCAACGCCTTGTGCATCGGCATTATTCATTCCAGCTCTTACGTGATTTGCTCTTCGTTTTGCCATTTGAAAACACCCCCATATGCAGTATTATGGCTTTTAAATATCGACATATGTAAGTAACCTTATGTGTTATCGAAAAAAAGACAAAATTCTTGACTTTAATCAATAAATCATAGTTATTTACTTATATTAATACTTGTATTAAGATATACTGTGAGAAGTTTTAAAATGGGGAAAACTGATCCTTCGACAAGAGTCGATCTTTTTAAAGGAGGAGAACTGATTGTCTAATCAACAAAAACAAATAAAAGAAGATGTTTTTAAAGCGAGAAAAAGCTTTAATGTGAACGGAAAAACGTATAATTATTACTCATTACAAGCATTAGAAGATGCTGGTATCGGTCAAGTTTCTCGTTTACCTTATTCAATTAAAGTTCTATTGGAATCTGTCCTTCGTCAAGTTGACGGCAGAGTTATTACGAAAGAACATGTTGAAAACCTAGCTAAATGGGGAACGAACGAACAAAAAGACGTTGATGTGCCATTTAAGCCGTCACGTGTTATCTTACAGGACTTCACAGGTGTTCCAGCTGTCGTTGACTTAGCTTCATTAAGAAAAGCAATGGCTGACCTTGGTGGAAATCCTGATAAAATCAATCCTGAAATTCCAGTTGATCTTGTTGTTGACCACTCTGTACAAGTAGATAGAGCTGGTACAGCGGATGCGCTGCAATTTAATATGGAGCTTGAATTTGAGCGTAATGCAGAGCGATATAAATTCCTTAGCTGGGCACAGAAATCATTTGATAATTACCGTGCTGTACCACCGGCAACAGGTATCGTTCACCAAGTAAACTTAGAGTATTTAGCAAGTGTTGTACATGCTGTGGAAAATGAAAATGGCGAATTTGAAACATTCCCGGATTCATTAGTAGGTACGGACTCTCATACTACAATGATCAACGGTATCGGTGTATTAGGATGGGGTGTAGGTGGTATCGAAGCGGAAGCAGGAATGCTTGGACAGCCATCATATTTCCCAGTGCCTGAAGTTATCGGTGTTAAATTAACAAATGAACTGCCAAACGGAACGACAGCAACAGACTTAGCGTTAAAAGTAACACAAGTACTTCGTGCACAAGGTGTTGTTGGTAAATTCGTTGAATTCTTCGGTCCTGGTGTAGCAAAATTACCGCTTGCAGACCGCGCAACAATCGCAAACATGGCTCCTGAATACGGTGCAACTTGCGGATTCTTCCCAGTTGATGATGAATCATTATCATACATGCGCTTAACAGGACGTGACGAAGAACATATTGAAGTTGTTGCTGAATACAGCAAAGCGAACGGTCTATTCTTTACTCCGGAAAATGAAGATCCAATCTTCACAAAAGTAATTGAAATCGACTTATCAGAAATTGAAGCAAACCTTTCTGGTCCTAAACGTCCACAAGACTTAATTCCGCTTACTGCAATGAAAGAAACATTCAATGAGCAAGTAGTTGCACCAGCCGGAAACCAAGGATTTGGATTAGATTCTGACGAGATCAATAAAGAAATTACTGTTAAATTTAATGACGGTGAAGAAGTACAAATGAAAACAGGTGCGGTTGCGATTGCGGCAATTACGAGCTGTACAAATACATCAAACCCTTATGTATTAGTCGGTGCTGGTTTAGTTGCGAAAAAAGCGACTGAAAAAGGATTAACAGTTCCTAAATATGTGAAAACATCTTTAGCACCTGGTTCAAAAGTAGTAACAGGATATTTAGAAAATTCTGGACTTCTTCCGTATTTAAATGAACTTGGCTTTAACACAGTTGGTTACGGCTGTACGACTTGTATCGGTAACTCAGGTCCTTTAGCAGATGAAATTGAAGAAGCTGTTGCGAAAAACGATTTATTAATTACATCTGTTTTATCTGGTAACCGTAACTTTGAAGGACGTATCCACCCGCTTGTAAAAGGTAACTACTTAGCATCACCACCGCTTGTTGTGGCATATGCTCTTGCAGGAACGGTTAATATTGACCTTCAAAGCGATGTACTAGGGAAAGATAAAGACGGCAATGATGTGTACTTAAAAGACATCTGGCCAACAACTGATGAAGTAAATGAAGTTGTGAAACAAACAGTTACACCTGAATTATTCCGTAAAGAATATGATAAAGTATTTGATGATAATGCACGCTGGAACGAAATTGAGACAACTGACGAAGCATTATACGTATGGGACGAGCAATCAACATACATTCAAAACCCTCCATTCTTTGAAGGTTTAAGTGCTGAGCCTGGTAAGGTAGAAGCATTACAAGACCTACGTGTTATCGCGAAATTCGGTGATTCTGTAACGACTGACCATATCTCACCAGCTGGAGCAATCGGTAAAGATACTCCTGCAGGACGTTACTTACAAGAGAACGGTGTAACACCAAGAGAGTTCAACTCATATGGTTCACGCCGTGGTAACCACGAAGTAATGATGAGAGGTACATTTGCAAACATCCGTATTAGAAACCAAATCGCACCAGGTACAGAAGGCGGATTTACGACTTACTGGCCAACAGGCGAAGTAACTTCTATTTATGATGCTTGCATGAAGTACAAAGAAAATGGTACAGGCTTAGTTGTATTCGCAGGACAGGATTACGGTATGGGAAGCTCTCGTGACTGGGCAGCGAAAGGTCCGAACCTTTTAGGTGTTAAAACAGTTATCGCTGAAAGCTTCGAGCGTATCCACCGCAGTAACTTAGTGTTAATGGGTGTTCTTCCACTTCAATTCAAAGACGGCGAAAATGCAGAAACATTAGGTTTAACTGGTAAAGAAACAGTTTCAGTTGAAATTGATGAAACAGTAAAACCACGTGATTTTGTTAAAGTAACAGCTGTTGATGAAAACGGAACGAAGAAAGAATTCGAAGTATTAGTTCGTTTTGACAGTGAAGTTGAAATTGACTACTACCGTCATGGCGGGATTTTACAAATGGTATTACGCGATAAATTAAAAGGATAAGCTGCTTATCTTCTTAATAAAAGACCTTTTGCTTAACAGGCAAGAGGTCTTTTTTGTTTTTATGGCATAAAATGATAGATGGAAGCAATATAATGATTGAACTCTTTTTAAACGGGTATACAATATTCGACAAAATATTTAAAAGCAGACAGGAAAAAGGTGGTTATCTATATGAAAAATTATACAAAAAGAGTGAAAGCTTACTGCCCGAAAATAGAGAATATGGTATGCCAGGAGTTCAGCTGTACAATTCGAAACAATAAGCTTGACGTTCTCACGACCTGTACAGGGATAAGAGCAAGTTGCAATGAATGTTTTATAGTGAAAATGTATAATGAAAAGTAAACACTGTTCATATCGATAATCCCTTTTTAACAATTAGACAAATCTTATCCGTTGTTCTTTTCAGCTTTCCATGATTAAATGAAAATAAGTAGCAGAGGAGGTACATAATGAAAAAGATTCTTGCGATCGGTCTTCTTATTTTTTTAGTCGGATATGCTGTTTGGAGCTTTGTTAGTCCGAAAGAACCGAAAGTTGCGGCAGAGCTTGGCAGTAAAGCACCTGATTTTGAATTAGAAACATTGGATGGAAAAACAGTTAACTTATCTGATTTTGAAGGGAAAAAAGTATTTCTTAACTTCTGGGGAACATGGTGTGGACCATGTAAGGAAGAGATGCCTGATATGGAAAAAATTCATAAAATATATGGCAATGATGTTGTTATTTTAGCTGTTAATAAAACGAGCCGTGAGAAAAACCTTAATACTGTTAATCAGTTCATTAATAAATATAATCTTACGTTCCCGATTGCGCTTGATAAAGAAGATAATGTTAACACTCAATATGAAGTGATAGGCTTGCCGACATCTTATTTTATTGACGAGAAAGGAATTATTACAAACGTCCGCATTGGCGGGGTATCATATGAACAAATGGAATTATTTGCGAAAGAATAAATCGAGAGCCTTCCTTATAAGGCTTTTTTTGTTTATATTGACTCCTGATTGGTAATGCTGAAATTAATTGTGTGGAGGAGTGAAGAGATGAGAAAATTTGAGAAAAAAACATTTGAAGAACTCGTTTTAGAAAATAAAAAAGCACTTTTAGAGGATGAGGAAGCGATGAACCGGATTGAGGAGCGGATGGAACGTCGGCTGCTTAAAAAATTGGACTAATTTAGCTAGTAATAAGCCTTTCTTTTCGGGGTAACCTATTTAACTGAGGAGGCGATATTAATGGCAAATCAACATAATAGACGTGCCCAATTTAATCCTAACCATATGGGGACGCAACCAAGAGGATTTGGCGGCAATAACGGAAAGAAAATGCAGGATAAATCAGGAAAACATGCACAAGTAATCCAAACAAAGGGGGAATAAGTAATGAACAATAATAATAAACCAAACCCTGATGACCGCTCTGATAACGTAGAAAAGCTTCAGGATATGGTACAAAACACAATTGAAAACATCGAAAAAGCTCATGAAACGATGGAATTTGCAAGCGAGGAAGAGCGTGGAAGAATCGAAGCAAAAAACCATCGCCGTGAAGAAAGCATTGACGCAATGCGCAATGAAATCCGCGATGAGGCTGCAGCCCGTGAAAATGGATACCGAAACGAATAAATCAGGCTTATGCTTGATTTAAATAAACGATTAACAACTTTCTAATAATATTTATTTCGAATTTCTAAACTAGAGGATGTTTTCTAAGAAGTCGTTTAGCTTTTTGGAAGCATCCTTTTTCATTTTATTTGTAATATATGTAGCCCCTCATTGTTATTTTTAGATCCTCATATCCAACCCGTTCATTAGTTTTTTACCAAGGTATAATCCTTATTTATATACAGTCTTAAGAAACTTCGAAATTTCACTTACTTCAAAGTACCCTTCTTGAATACTCTCATTTTCAATGCTCAATAGATGATTATAAACAGTGTCTATAATATATAATTTATAGTTGTGAACTAAATTATATAAAATAAATGAAACCAGCAGCTTATTACATACGTAAACAAAGTTAAAATGATGGAAATAAAGCGAGGTGTCACGTATTGAAAATAGAGAAGTATAAAATGGAAACATCAAAAGGAAAGCTACAATATAATATTAGTGGAAAAGGCAAACCACATATAGTCTTAATTAATGGAGGTTCTGGGCCGATAGAAGGCTGGATGAAAATCCTTCCGGAAATTTCGGAATCATCATCAGTATTTTCCTATAATCGTTTTGGTGTTACTGGCAGTGATAAACCTAAAGAACCCCAAGATGGAATAACGATTGTTGAAACTTTACGTGAAGCATTAACAATAGCGGGATTCGAACCTCCATTTTTACTAGTTGGACATTCACTAGGCGGCTTATATGCAAATTTATATGCACGGCTCTACCCAAATGAAGCAGCAGGAATTGTTTTTTTAGAATCCAGCCATCCGAAAGATACAAGCCTTAATGAATATCAAGGTAATACAGTAAAAACAATTAATAAGATATTCACAATGTTAGATTCCTTGTTTCCGCATAAACAATTTAATGAAGTTAATTTTGTGAAAAAAACTGTGAATCAAATTCATGAAATAGATACTTTTCCCGAAATACCTGTATTTGTCATTACTGGTGGAAAAGAAAATCGAATGATGCCAGAGGAAGTTCGAAAAAAACGGATAGAACATCAGTTAGAATTACTTTCACTATCAAAAAACAGCAAACATATTATCGCTGAAAAAAGCGGGCATTTTCCACAATTATCAGAGCCAACAGTTGTTATTGGCGCTATTAAAGATTGTGTAGAACAAATATGCACAGCAAATTATAATTAATAAATATAAGGTTATTTATATAGAAGAAAGAAGAATAATCTTATAAGATAAGCTTCATCTCCTTGGGGAGGACGATCTTTCAAGTTAACATGCTATAGAATTAGAAGAAACTGAAGACATTGTTAATTTAGAAAATATAAAAGACTGAAAGAATTCCTAATTAATATCATTTTAAAATACAAACCAGAGTATCATAGAAAAAATTGTTTAAATAATTTTATTATGTAAACAAAAATGTAAACAGCATCCTACGGGGTGTTTTTATTTTATAAAAATTTCTTTCTTTATCCGATCTTAAGAAAACAGGGAGGAAGAAATTTTGCATGAAAAACAGCTAGGACGATTAATAAAGTTAAAAGAAGCAATAGAAGAAAACCTATAAATGACGTACAAATCCGAACAATATTTACTTGAAGAAATTGGTAAATTAAGTGTTGAACACAAAGCTATTGTAAAAGAGGATTTTTCTAATAAAGATGCGATTAAAGCAATAGAAAGCCATCTTAAGTTTTAAAAAAACGAGTTGGAATACTTTGTATCTCATAAAATAAATTATGAGAATACACTAAAAAAGCACAGTTACATAAAAACTATGAGATAGAAAAATTATATAGAAAAAATAGCGTTTCAGGCTAGTTTGCTTGAACTTGATCAAGGCATGAAAAATTGTAAGACTGACAAAAAGAAAGATTGGTTATTATGGCACATACACAAATAATGTCCATAAGTGAATAAATCTATTCCTTTTATATCATCATATAAACTTCTAGATGCATTTTAATATGAAAGTCTTCGAATAGTGAATGAATTACTCTATGCCTAGTTTATTTTATTGTATAATATAGAAAAGGTATAAATGAAAGGGAGAAAAACGATGCATATTTCAAAAAAAGAAATTGAAGTCCGTTACGCAGAAACAGATCAAATGGGTGTCGTTTACCATGCTAATTATTTAATTTGGATGGAAGTAGGAAGAACAGGTCTTATTAAGGACTTAGGCTTTTCCTATGCGGAGATGGAGAAAGAAGGTATCATTTCTCCAGTTGTTGATTTGTCTATTTCTTATAAAAAACCTTTACATTACGGGGAAACGGCAACGATACATACATGGATCGAAGAATATAACGGGATACGGATACGTTATGGATATGAAATATATAATCCAGATGGTGAACTATCTGTTCAGGCGGAATCATTACATGTATGTGTAAAGAAAGAAACATTTAAACCGATTCAAATAAAAAAGTTTTTCCCTGATTGGCATGAAACTTATGAAAAAGAAAAGAAAATTAAATGAAGAAGCAGATTATTCTGTTTTTTTTCATTTAATCACATTATATATAGCATAAAAAATATTAATTTTCTATAAAATAAAACAATATACAAAACATACAACAAAAAACAACCTAATTACATGAAAAAATCAATCATCTATATCATTATTGTCACCCTTTTTCTTACTTCTGCCCCAACAGTTTACTCAAAAAATATAAATGAAACAGATACATAATTATGCGAAACGACAAATTTTTCATTAATAAGAAGTATAAGTGAATCGATAGATAGAGTGATTAATAAAATTTATAAGGGTTCATCTAAAGATATTTCATGGACGGCTTATGATACGGAAATTTTGAAAATAAAACAAGTTTATGACATTGTCGGGGCGTAAAAGTATATTCTTATTATGGTTTACATAATAGTTATGGGATCGATGAGATTATGATTAGGGTCAGCGACAGAAATGAGCTCATTAAGTTTAAACATTTAAAGACATATCCTGCAAACTAGTATTAATAATAAAAAAGCCTGTCCAAAATAAATTATTTTGCGACAGGCTTTTTATTATTTTTCGTAATGAAATTCCGGTTCCCCAAGTTTTTCATCATATTTAACAATTAAATTATTGTCTTCAAAATACCATAGATCATGGTCGTCGATATAAAAAGTAATATCTTCTTTTACAGTACTTACACCAATTGCATTTGGAGCATCCAGTTTAACACCTAGTGAGAACCCTTTTTGAACAGTGCTGCATCCGCCATATCGGACGAAAAAGCGGACAAAAGCTCCCTTTTCCAAGTCAAGTTCATCTTTGTACCAGGCTACAGCTTCGTCATGAACGATAAGTTCCATATCATGCACTCCTCTCTTATATGCCAATTATAATATAACTTGCACAGTGTTTCTAATTTTAAGTTTCTCTATTCTTTTAAAGCCATTTTACTTTTGGCTCTGTTTTATCCATAATTCGTTTAATATTTGAACGATGTCTGTAAATAACGAAAAGAGTTAAAGCTGAGACAACTAAAATAAGAGGCACATCTTTTGTAAATAAGCTGAATATAACGCTGTATACACCTGCAAGCATGGAAGAAAGAGAAACCATTTTGCAAAGATAAAGGACTAAGAAAAAGAAAGCAATCATCGTTATAAATAAAAGCGGACTGTAAAAAAGCAGTACCCCAGCAGAAGTAGCAACCGCTTTTCCACCTTTAAATTTAGCGAAAACAGGGTATGTATGACCTAGAACAGCAACAATTCCAACGAGAAGAGGATGCAGCACATCGGTTTGTCCAAATAGAACTGGCAATGAAGCAGCTAATGTTCCTTTTAAAATATCGGCACTTGTCACGATTAATCCCGCTTTAATGCCTAAAGTACGAAATGTATTCGTTCCTCCTAAATTGCCGCTTCCGTGCTCTCTAATATCAATACCATAACCAACTTTCCCAACGATCAATCCGGACGGTATCGATCCGAGTAAATATGCTAGTACAAAAATGATGACAATAATCATTTCAATCTCCTTTTATTAAATGAATGGTTTACTAAACAAGTTATATTTTATCATGTTAGTAAAAGCATATGCTATATAAGAATAAAATTTTAACGATCTACTCATTTTAATGATAAATGGTGTAAATAATTTGTAAACATCCTTTATCATTGCTACAATAAAGGAAAAGGAGCGATGGACAATGGAATATCCGACAAGAGCCGAGCTAGGAGAAATTTTAAAAAACAGCAAGAGAATTGCAGTCGTTGGTTTATCCGATAAGCCAAATCGAACATCTTATATGGTTAGTGAAGCGATGCAAAATGCAGGATATGAAATTATTCCTGTCAATCCGACTATTGAAGAAGCACTCGGTGTGAAAGCTGTAGCATCATTAAAGGAAATTGAAGGTCCAGTTGATATTGTAAATGTTTTCAGACGTTCAGAACAGCTGTTAGAAGTTGCTGAAGAGTTTTTAACGATTGATTGTCCAGTTTTTTGGGCACAATTAGGACTGGAAAATAAAGAAGCGTATGATTTATTAAAAAGTAAAGGCAAGACAGTCATTATGGACCGCTGTATAAAAGTGGAACATGCTTTGACGAAGTAATTATCTTTTACGAAGTCGGAAAATCCTTGACACTACAAGGGTTTTTTATTTTCTAAAAATATAAACAACTTGCGAAAAATGAATTACCATATACAATTAAGCATGAACCTTTTACTCAATTTGAATAAAACTGTTGCCGAATCTGTCTATTTTAGATAGAATACAAACATACGTTCTTTTTGTCCGTAAATGATATGATGGCTTCAGTGAAAGGGGTATTTTTCTTTGGGAAAACCACAGCAATTTGATTATAACGATGATGCAATTCAGGTCTTAGAGGGACTTGAAGCGGTTAGAAAGCGTCCTGGAATGTATATCGGCAGTACGGATACTAGAGGTCTTCATCATCTTGTGTATGAGATCCTTGATAACTCTGTCGATGAAGTATTAGCTGGACATGGCGATCACATCATCGTGAAAATACATAAAGATAACAGTATCTCTGTTGTAGATAAAGGACGGGGTATGCCGACTGGTATGCATAAATTAGGAAAGCCTACAGCCGAAGTCATTCTGACGGTTCTTCATGCCGGAGGAAAATTTGGACAAGGCGGGTATAAAACGAGCGGTGGTCTGCATGGTGTAGGTGCATCTGTCGTAAATGCTCTATCTGAATGGCTCGTCGTCACGATTTACCGGGGCGGCTTTACATATGAACAGCGCTTTGAAAATGGTGGAAAACCTGTCACAACCCTTGAGAAAAAAGGAAAAACAAACCGTACAGGAACGACGATCCATTTTAAACCGGATAAAGAAATATTCAGTACGACAACATATAATTTTGAAACATTAAGCGAGCGTTTACGCGAATCTGCTTTTCTTTTAAAAGGATTAAAAATCGAATTAATCGATGAACGTAATGATGTTCGGGAATTGTATCATTATGAAACAGGTATTGAAGCATTTGTACAGTATTTAAATGAAGAAAAAGATTCTCTTCATCCAGTTGTTTCTTTTGAAGGCGAACAGAACGGGATAGAAGTGGAGTTTGCTTTTCAGTTTAACGACGGGTATTCTGAAAACATTCTTTCCTTCGTTAATAATGTTCGTACAAAAGACGGCGGAACACATGAAGCCGGCTCTAAAACAGCAATGACAAGAGCCTTTAACGAATATGCAAGGAAATCTAATCTATTAAAAGAAAAAGATAAGAACCTGGAAGGTACAGATATTCGTGAAGGTTTATCAGCGATTATTTCTGTAAGAATTCCTGAAGAACTGCTTCAATTCGAAGGACAGACGAAAAGCAAGCTTGGGACAAGTGAAGCAAGATCTATCGTTGACGCAGTCTTA
This sequence comes from Metabacillus fastidiosus NBRC 101226, assembly GCF_001591625.1. GTDB lineage: Bacteria > Bacillota > Bacilli > Bacillales > Bacillaceae > Metabacillus > Metabacillus fastidiosus. The sequence goes on along the minus strand of NZ_BCVG01000078.1, from coordinate 6,826 downwards.
ACAGAAAATCTCGCTTACTTCTTTGAAGAAAACCCGGACATAAGCACATTGCTTGTAAAAAAAGCAATTAAAGCATTCCAAGCGAGAGAAGCAGCAAGGAAGGCTCGGGAAGAGGCTAGAAGCGGGAAAAAGAGAAAGCGTTCAGAAACATCCCTTAGCGGAAAGTTAACGCCAGCACAGTCACGTAACCCGCTTAAAAACGAATTATACTTAGTCGAAGGGGATTCAGCCGGCGGATCAGCGAAACAAGGACGGGACCGCCGCTTCCAAGCTGTTCTTCCGCTTCGAGGAAAAGTAATTAATACAGAAAAAGCAAAGCTTGCCGATATTTTAAAAAATGAGGAAATCAACACGATCATTCACGCGATTGGCGGGGATGTCGGTACTGAGTTTACTGTAGATGATATTAACTATGATAAAGTAATCATTATGACAGATGCTGATACGGACGGTGCACATATACAAGTACTGCTGCTGACGTTCTTTTACCGTTATATGAAGCCGTTAATCGAAGCGGGGAAAGTATTTATCGCCCTGCCTCCTTTATACAAGGTAAGTAAAGGAACTGGAAAGAATGAAATAATTGAATATGCCTGGTCTGATGAGGAATTAAAAGGCGCAACAGCTAAAGTAGGAAAAGGCTATATGATTCAGCGTTATAAAGGACTTGGAGAAATGAATGCTGATCAATTATGGGAAACGACAATGAATCCTGAAACAAGAACACTGATAAGAGTGAAAATTGATGATATTGCACGTGCAGAAAGACGTGTTACAACATTAATGGGAGATAAAGTAGAGCCGCGCAGAAAATGGATAGAAAATAATGTTGCATTCGGGCTTGATGATGAAACGAATATTTTAGAAAATGAACATTTGTCGGTCTAAAGAGAGGGGTATAACTTTTGGGAGAACATGTAGAAAAATTTCGTGAACTGCCTCTTGAAGATGTGCTTGGTGACCGTTTCGGACGCTACAGCAAGTACATTATTCAAGACCGTGCACTGCCTGATGCACGTGACGGTCTAAAACCCGTACAAAGAAGAATATTGTATGCAATGTATGTGGAAGGCAATACGAATGAAAAAGGCTACCGAAAATCAGCAAAAACAGTCGGGAATGTAATCGGTAACTATCATCCACACGGGGATACATCTGTATATGAAGCAATGGTGCGAATGAGCCAGGATTGGAAAGTGCGCAATGTGCTTATTCAAATGCATGGAAATAACGGAAGCATTGACGGTGACCCTCCTGCAGCGATGCGTTATACAGAGGCAAGATTATCAGCAATTGCTTCAGAGCTTTTGCAAGATATTGATAAAGAAACCGTCGAATTCGTTTCAAACTTTGATGATACGAGTATGGAACCGCTCGTTTTGCCGGCAATGTTTCCGAACCTGCTCGTAAACGGTTCAACTGGTATATCAGCAGGTTATGCAACGGAAATCCCACCGCATCATTTAGGCGAAGTAATTGATGCAGTTATTAAACGAATCGATAAACCGTCCTGTACTGTAGATGAATTAATGAAGTTCGTCAGCGGTCCTGATTTTCCGACTGGAGGAATTATTCAAGGTGTGGACGGTATTAAAAAGGCATATGAAACAGGTAAAGGCCGTATTATTATCCGAGGAAAAGCAGAGATCGAAAATATCCGTGGCGGCAAACAACAAATTGTCATCACAGAAATTCCATTTGAAGTAAATAAAGCAAATTTAGTGAAACGAATGGATGAGTTCCGCTTAGAACGAAAAGTCGAGGGAATTGCGGAAGTGCGTGATGAAACAGACCGTACCGGCTTACGCATCGTCGTTGAGCTGAAAAAAGATGCTCATGCTGAAGGTGTCCTGCATTATTTATATAAAAATAGTGATTTACAAATCCCATATAATTTCAATATGGTTGCTATTTATAATCGCCGACCGAAATTAATGAGCCTGACGAATATTTTAGATGCTTATATTGACCATCAAAAGCAGGTTGTCACGAACCGTTCTAATTATGAGCTTAGAAAAGCACGTGAGCGTGAACATATTGTAGAAGGTTTGATGAAAGCATTATCGATTCTTGATGAGGTTATCGCGACAATCCGTGCGTCTAAAGATAAAAGAAATGCAAAAGACAATTTGATCGCGCAATATGCTTTTACAGATCCTCAGGCGGAAGCAATCGTTTCCCTGCAGCTTTACCGTTTAACGAATACAGATATTACAGCATTGCAGAAGGAAGCAGCAGAGCTTGAGAAAAAGATAAATGAATTAACCGCTATTTTAAGCGATGAAAAAGTATTATTCCAAGTAATAAAAACAGATTTAAGGAAAATAAAGAAAACATATGCGGATGAGCGTAGAACAAAGATTGAAGCGGAAATTGAAGAAATAAAAATCAATCTTGAAGTAATGATCGCCTCTGAAGATGTCATTGTTACTGTCACGAAAGACGGTTATGTGAAACGGACAAGCCAGAGATCCTTTGCCGCATCAAACGGACAGGATTTCGGAATGAAGGAAACCGACAGGCTGCTTACCCAATATGAGATGAATACGACCGATGTGCTGCTGCTATTTACGAACAAAGGAAATTATTTATACTGCCCGGTTCACGAACTTCCTGATATACGATGGAAAGAGCTTGGCCAGCATATTGCAAACATCATTCCTCTTGAACGGAATGAATCGATCATAACAGCTGTACCGGTAAAAGATTTTACGGAAGAAGCATTCCTCGTTTTTGTAACGAAAAATGGGATGATAAAAAAATCAGAATTAAAATTGTATAAAGCACAGAGATATTCAAAGCCTCTCGTTGCGATTAACGTAAAAAACGATGATGAACTAGTTAATGTTCATAAAACAAGCGGCACTGATCATATTTTCCTTTTCACTCACGGAGGCTATGCTCTTTTATTCTCAGAAGAAGAAGTAAGCCCAATCGGTCCAAGGGCTGCAGGTGTGAAAGGAATTAACTTAAAGCCAGATGATTATGTCATAAGCGGTAAAATCATCGCAAAAGATGAACAAAAAGCAACGATAGTAATTGCTACACAGCGCGGTGCCGTCAAAAGAATGGCACTCCATGAATTTGAAAAATCATCACGGGCTAACCGTGGTCTCGTCATATTAAGAGAATTAAAATCGAACCCGCATCGGATAGTTGGAGCGGAGATTGCTAATAACCAGTCAGCCTTTTTCCTGGAAACAAAAAAGGGAGATATTCAGCAGGTAGACGTTTCTACATTAAGAAACAGCGACCGCTACAGTAACGGCTCCTTCGTTATTGATGAACAAAAATCAGGACAAGTAATAAATACCTGGCTGCTTAATAAAAAAGAGGACTGATCCGTTTTCGGATCTAGTCCTCTTTTGTTATTTCTTGTTATTAAAATAGTCAGTTACCGCATTAAAAATCTCAATTCCCTGATACATAAACAAGCTAATCGCTGAAAACGAAAAAAATACAACAGGAATTAATCTTAACCAGAACATCATATGAACAACCTCCTAAATTATCATTTTAAAGTTAAGGTAAATGATAATTTAGAAAAATAGGATGACTGGTAATATACAGAGTAAAGGAAATGCTTTAACATGCGTCTTATATTGGATGAACATAAGAGCGTCGTAAAGAAGACCATCAGTACTAAATTTATTAGCACCTTACTCTGAAGCACCCCGCTTAAGTCCAGATGCTTTCCTTTTTGCTCTTCAGCATGAACAGAAGCTGACGCAGTATTATCTTCGAGAACAAATTTCCCGTGACTAACTGCTTTCATTGAGTGGGGAATCGAAGCAATATTGAAACTAATCATGATGGCAAAAAACATCATTAACGATTTAAATAAAACAGGACGTTTCAATCGATCACCCCTTTCTTCATGAATATTTCTATTTTAAACCAATATTTCTATTTTGAAAAGAGAGTTGTTTGTCGATATTACCCGTTTCTTTCTAATCTTAAAACCTATTACACTGAAATATTAGTATGTAAATGCTTTTATTTTTAGGAAGGAGTAAACATCAATGAAATTTTTATAAAGCTTTACTTCATTTGGAAACACGCTGCTATGGTCTCATTTACTTATCTATCTTCTTATCGGTCTCGGCTTATATTTTACTTTTCGTTCAGGCTTTGTTCAATTTCGTTATTTTGGAGAAACGTTCCGCTTATTAGCCGACCGCAATTCAAGTAAGAAGAAAGGGTATTGGCTTTATAAAGATAAAATTAAGTGACTTTATTCTCTTTATACAAAGTAGGTGTTTTAAGCTCATTCTTTACAGAGGTCGTATCATGTAGCTTTGAAATAAAGTTCGATCATTTATAAAAAGTCTGATCGTTTATAATAAAGTTTGATCAAAAATCCTTTGATACACAGGATTTTTTTCCGAATGAACTAAACCTAATACTAATGTAGGCTGATATGCGGTTGTAATGAACACATATTTAGGTTGAAAGGAGGATTTTATTTATGACACAAACATCAAAAACTATTCCTGGTGCCGCAGTACGCGGAACGGCATCTGGTGTATTTTTTATGGCGTTTTTCGGTACCCTATGGGCGTACACAGGAATTATGGGATTGCAAGGATCGGGAGTTCCATTATTGTTAGTTATGGCTTTTGCCATAGGTATAGCACTGTTCATCGGCGGTGATTCATTAATACGCGCTTCGCGAGAATTGCTGTCAGTAACGTTACTCGTCACTCTGAACTTATACCTGTCGTAGTAGCTATTATTGTCGGTGTTCATTTTCTCCCATTGGCTCCTCTTTTCCAAGTCAGACTCTATTATTTTACAGGCGCACTCCTTTGTTTACTTGCTATTATTACATGGCTATTTGTACCTGCAAAAATCACACTGGGCGAACATCAGATCAATACATTTATGTCTGTAGTAGGCTTTGGCTCTGCCCTGATCTTGTGGGGAACTGGTCTTGCAATATGGCTAATGGGTAGAAGATTGCTAGGTATCATCCCAAAATAAAGAACATAAAAGTGAGATAGGACTTTACATCGAAAAAATAGTTTATTGTACAATAAAATAAAAAGCAGAGTTACTTTCTTATTCAGCTAACGGGCGCGTTTGTTGAACAAGAAGTAAAAGGGTGGTACATATTATACATGACTAATATGTATCACCCTTTATTTTTTATGATTTTTTACAATTTAGGTCTTGATAATATACGATATCCGCGTTTTGTCGGCAGGACCCCTACAATGACTTTTGAGAGGATGTATCCGTCTTGGAACGAAAGAATTCAAGTGAAAAATATACTATTTTTGTCTTCTCATCCATTGTGTTGCAACCCATTTTTCACCAGTTATAACTGGCGCTCCACCATGTAAAGTTAGTTCGTTTATGTTTTGATCGTTATAGAAATATTCGAAATAAACAGCCATTCCTTTTTGTGGGGATACTGAAAAATTTAGTTTAGGAAAAAAAGTTTCTCCCCCATGTTCCACATCATTTAAGTACATGACGATTGTGCTAATTCTATTATTTGTTATTGCTTTACTTGAAGATGTAAAAAAATCAAAATGAGCTTTATACTCTTGACCAGGAGTATATTTAAGAATTTGAATACCCTCTCCATGTTCAATGGGTATATTCATAATAGATGATATTCTTTTTTCAATTTTGGTAATGATGTCATTTTCATTTTCTTGAAAATACATACTACTACTTGTTCTTATCTCATTTACTTCATGTGTAGCTCCAATTTTGGAACGATTCATTTTGTCTTTTGACAATCTAATTAGTTCGTCACATTCTTCGTCACTCAAAACATTTCCTAAAATTACTATTAGTGGTTCTTCTAATCTAGCCATTATATTAATTTCTCTATCTTCCGTTTTGATTTTATTTCCAATGTGATTAAAAATAGTTTGTTCTTTACTAATTGATTTTTTCTTATCCATTGTCAACTTTCATCACCTCTTAAGAGATTTAATTTTCAGAATAGCTACTTTATATTGCTTTGTTTCTGTAAGCGATTATCTATAATAATTATATCATGAACCTTCCGTTATATAACATTCAGCTAAACCAGCTAATAGAAACTAATGTGTTATTCCATTATAGGACGCTATTCTTGAATAAAACTTAGATTTTTAAACAACTTTATTGTTATATTTTTTAATGTAGTGAAGTATATTATATCCAAAATTAAATAACGTAATTGACATTTACTACTTAAAATGTCAATTATCTTAACTAGAACTGATGTTGCTTTTTAAAAAAAGATTGGTAATTTATAACAAAGTTCGATCGTTTTAAAAAAAGATTGATAATTATTAATAAAATATGATAAAAAATCTTGTTTAATCAGGTGTTCTTATTTTACTAACGAACAGATTAATTTAGGAATGATTCGATGGAATTAATTGAAAAATTTGGTATTTTATTATATCATAATACATAGCAAATCTATGTATATAGAAAATCCATATTTTGTAGGGATGGAGGAAATTGAATGACAAAGAAAATGGTGATAATCAGTAGTATAATGTTAGTTATTGTCAGCATGTCAGTCATAGTTATCATTGTAACTTTACCTATAATACAGTCATTTATAGATTATAATGCTGTTGAAGAAGAGGTAAAAAGTGCAAATAGGGATGAAATTCTACAATTTATGGAGGACATGGAGAAAGGAATAGAGAAAGAAATCACAGTAGCTAGACAATTTTATGGAGGAAAATCTTCTTTAGCGAGTAATGCACCTGAAGAGCCAAAAGGCTGGGTCATTTATCATTTAAAATCTTTTTATGATGAAGCAACTAAAGAAAGTTGGATAGAAGTTACGCCTGATCTTAGCCGTTTTAAA
>NZ_BCVG01000077.1 GCF_001591625.1 Metabacillus fastidiosus NBRC 101226 | reverse complement strand
ACTTAACTTCCTCTGATTTCTAGAACTTTGAAGCGGGAGTTTTACTGCCCGTTAAGGCTGGGATAAAAATCAAAAAGCTGTTATAAAGACAACTCCCAGCTAAAAGTTATCTATTTTCTTTATACAGATTTCCCGCTGAAAAGGAAATTTTCTGATTAATAATGGCGAAATAGAGGAATTATTAAGAAATAGATGTGAATATATCGAACTATTCTATCATCTGTAATAAAATTTACAACTAAAGAGGCTTAAAATGACGTTATTCATGAAAAAACAGGTCTAATGCCATGCTTTATAACAATCCAAGTTTTATGTTGACGTAGTAAAAATCGTTAGAGATAATTAATTACATATAAAAAGGTGGTGTACGCATTTTGGGTAAAAAAAGATTCCTTATTATTTTTGGTTTTTTCCTGACAGCTGTCGTTAGTGCCGGGATTACATATGGAGCCGTTAAATATAATGAGATATCAAACATAAGTAATGATCCATTTGGAAAATTGCGCTCTACATATCAAACAATTAAAACGGACTATTATAAGGATGCGAAGACAGAAGATCTCGTTGATGGTGCGATACGGGGGATGCTGGGAGCACTTGAAGACCCATATTCAACTTATATGGATACGAAAGAAGCGAAAGGCTTCCAGGAAAATATCTCTTCATCTTTTGAAGGAATTGGTGCAGAAGTTCAGGAAAGTGACGGCGCCATTATGATTGTTTCCCCGATTAAAGGATCTCCTGCGGAAGCAGCGGGACTTAAACCGAAAGATAAAATCTTAAAAGTAGATAACACATCTGTTGAAGGTATGAGTGTCAATGAAGCTATTATGCTTATCCGTGGCGAAAAAGGTTCAAAAGTGAAGCTTCTTGTTGAAAGAAGCGGTGTAGGCGAATTAAACTTTACAATTACGAGAGACACGATTCCAATCGAAACGGTTCATTTTGAAAAAATGGATGATGGAATTGGAAAAATTCAAATTACGAAATTTTCAGAGTCAACAGATAAAGAGTTGGCAAAAGCTGTTTCTGAATTAACAAAACAAAATGTAAAAGGCTTTGTTATTGATCTTAGACAGAATCCAGGCGGCTTGCTCGAACAAGCTGTATACATGAGTGATTTATTCATTGCTAAAGGAAAAAATATTTTGCAGGTAGAAAATAAAGATGGCTCAAAAGAAGTATACAAAGCGGAAAATGAAGATAAAATTGACTTGCCGGTTGTTGTCGTTGTTGATGAAGGGACTGCAAGTGCCGCTGAAATTATGGCAGCCGCTCTCCATCAGTCAGCGGGAATACCGATCATTGGTGACAAGACATTTGGAAAAGGAACAATCCAGACGACAAAAGCTTTTAAAGACGGTTCATCTGTTAAATACACAATTGCCAAATGGTTAACGCCGGATGGGCATTGGATTCATGAGAAAGGCATAAAGCCGCAGTATGCTGTCAGTCTTCCAGAGTATGCGAAGCTCCCTTATCTTGATCCTGAAAAAACATTAAAAGAAGAAGATTCTTCAGCAGAAGTAAAAGTAGCACAGCAGATGCTTCAAGCTTTAGGCTATAGTAATGTAAAAGCAAACGGTATTTTCGATCCGGCTACTAAACAGGAAGTAGAAAAATTCCAAAAAGAAAATGGAATTGCTGTAAATGGCCAAATCGGCGGAGAAACGACGATTAAGATGATCGAAAGCTTACAGAAGAAATTAATAGAAAATGATACACAATTAGAAGAAGCAGTTAATGTGCTTAAAAAACAATTAGCAAGCTAATTACCGATAGATGATACAACCGCCCACTCCAATAAGGAAATAGTTGAATATCCTTAAAGTGTAGGTAAATAGTGGAGGAGGGAATAAAGATGTATCCAATGATGCGCAATAATGTCAGAGGACCGTTTCCATTTCTATTTGGCGGACCTTTTATCGGCGGCTTGCTGGGCGGTTTAGTCGGAAGTGCTATTTTCGCACCAAGACCGAGACCAGTACCAACACCGTATTATCCATATCAACCATATCAACCATATCAACCATCCCCATATTACCCTTATGCGGGAGGGTATCCTTATTACTGAAAAATAGAATAAAATAAAATGAAAAGAGACTGTCTCATAAAGGCAGTCTTTTTCTCTATTATTTATCATATTGAGCGATGGAGATTTCTGAAAGATGATGGTCTTCATTACGAAGGAAGCGTATTTCAAGCAGCTTGTTTTTATATTTCGCTCTCGTTCCTTTCCGTTTAACCGGTGAGGGGAGCATAATCTTTTTTTGTTTTCCCTCTTCAGGATAGTTATCAATAATTAACTGGTTTGCCGTATGCTGGATTTTTACAGATGATAGTAATTCCTCTTTCACGGGGATTTTCACATAAATAAAGTCACTCGTCTCAAATATTTCATGTGGCTCATTTTTTTGTTTACTATTCATTAAGTCGCCTTGAAAAGGAAAGTTCTGTGAAAAGTCTCCGCCGAAAACGCTTTTCATCACATGCTGGATATAATTTTCAACTTCAGAAGGATTCATATTTTTAAAGAAATCAGCAGAATTACTGCCTTTGAATGGTATTTTATTGTTCCATGGGAACATCTTTTCACATCCTTTATCATACTCTGGGTCGTTTTAGTATATGCTGTAGACATAAAACTGTTAGTAACGATAAAATATAGAAATAATATTATAATTATTAGAGAATACGTTTAGAAAACGAATAGAGTACAAAAAATAAAGATGGAATAGCAGATGAAATTTTTCCATGAAATATCGGAGGAGTAACATGATCCCAATAGTAAAAGAAGAAGTACAAAAATATTTAAATCGTTTTCGCGATAAAGAGCTGTATGTGCATCTTGAAACAACAACGGGAGCATATTCCGCCTTTAATAATCAGGACAATATGACAGTTGTTGCTTTTATTCGCAATACAAAAGTTATGTTTGACCAGGCGAAAATTACTGGAGACGGTCCGTTCAGGGTTGGTTTAAAAATAGAGAATGGCTGGATATATGCAGAAGGATTAACAGATTGGATATTTAACAGTGAGGAACAGCTGTTATTAGCCGGTCATAATAGCGAGGGAAAGCTGGCAATCGCTTTACAGCTCAGTGAGAAACCTTTTAAATAATGAGGAAGGTATGGGGGATTAAAAAATGAATGAACATATATTAATTGCATTGCCGCATCCTGATGATGAATCATTTGGAGCTGCCGGGTTAATTGCTTTAAGCAGACAAAAGGGGATACCTGTCACATATGCATGCGGCACATTAGGTGAAATGGGAAGAAATATGGGAAGTCCATTATTTGCGAACCGGGAGACACTACCAAGTATCCGTAAAAGGGAACTGGAAGATGCGTGTGAAGCTCTCGACATTCAGGATTTACGAATGCTCGGACTACGGGATAAAACATTAGAATTTGAAGATGAAGAACATCTTGCTAACATAATTGAAAAAATAGTGAATGATATAAATCCTTCGCTCGTTGTAACGTTTTATCCGGGATATGGCGTTCATCCTGATCATGATGCTTTTGGAGCTGCAGTAATAAGAGCATTGAAAAGAAAGCCGATTTCTGAAAGACCTGTTACATATGGTATAGCAATTTCCAGTAACAGAATAGAAGAAATTGGTGAGCCGGATGTCGGAATTAATATTATTTCAGTTGCGGATGTAAAGCTAAAAGCATTAAAAGCCCATCGCTCACAAACAGAAGGTATGCTTAAACAGATGGAAGAAGGCTTGCTGAAGAATAATCCGATGATGATGGAATGGTTTGAAAAAGAATATTTTTGGACATATAAATGGTCTGATTAAAAAGAAAAGCAAGGCCCCTTCATGGTAATCCAGTAAGATCAAGGATTTCATGAGGGGGCCTTTCAATTTTTTAAACTTACTAATGACTTATTGGACAGCTTCTCGCTTCATTGTTTATCCAGCTTTTTTCAAAGTCATTAGCGTGAATTTTTTCTGGACAATCTTTAAGCGGATGGAAAGTCCGACTGCTCCGAAAGCAAGCCCTATGATAAGACCGATCCAATAGCCGAATGCCCCAAGCAAAGTAAATTGCGCAAGCACATAACCGATAGGAAGACCTATAACCCAATAGGATATAAGGGCCATAAGAAATGTAATATTCACATCTTTATATCCTCTCAGTATCCCTTGAATTGGTGCGGCAATGGCATCGGAGAGCTGGAAAAATATCGCATAGATTAAGAAATGCTGTGTGAGACTTAGCACATCGGCATCTGCTGTATAGATAGCAGAAATTTGCGGTCTCATAAAATAAATGATTGCAGCAGTTAAAACAGATAAGGAAATAGCAAAAATAATACCTAAAAGACTATATTGTTTTGCATCTTTATTCCTATTTGCTCCGATCTCATGACCGACTACAATCGTAAGCGCCATTGATATGCTCAGCGGCACCATATAAAGAAAGGAGGCGAAATTCATTGCTGCCTGATGGGAAGCGATAGTAACTGTGTTGTACTGGCTCATAAACAGTGTGACAGCTGCAAAAATACTCGTTTCAAAGAAAATGGCCAAGCCGATCGGAAGTCCGATTTTTAATAAATCACTTATATATTTAATAGATAGAGCTGCTCCGCTTCTAAACAGCTTGTATTTTCTAAAAGGATCCTGTTTTAAAACAATAATGAAGCTGATAATGGTAATGCACCAGTAAGTAATTGCCGAGGCGACACCAGCACCAACCCCGCCTAATGCCGGCAATCCGAATTTACCGAAAATAAGCAAATAGTTGAAGACGAAATTAATGGGCAAAGAGAGTAAAGTAATAATCATCGTTACCCGTGTAAGTCCCAATCCATCGATAAAGCCTCTTATGACACTGTAAAGGAAGAGTGGAATAATACCGAAGGAAAGCGCAATTAAATAATTTTTCGCAATCGTTCTTACGATTGGTTCCAAGTCCATGCTGTTTAGAATAGGATCTAAAGCGAAGAAACCGGCTGCCAGTATGAGGACTGCCAAAAGGGCTGATAAGTAGAAGCCCTGAATAATCGTAAAGGGGATATTTTCTCCCCGCTTTGCCCCGATTAATTGTGCGACAATTGGTGTTATCCCAAGTAAAATACCGCTTAATCCTGTATACACGGGCACCCATAAGCTTGATCCGATTGCAACCCCGGCAAGATCTTCCGGACTAACTTGACCTGACATTGTTGTATCAAGAAATGTCATCATGAAAAGTCCTAATTGAGTAGCTAAGATTGGGAATAAAATGATGCTTAATTGTTTTATTTTTCCTTTATAATCAAATGTTTTTTCCATATGATAACCTCGAAATCTTTATTAATTATATAAATCGTATCACATAAATAGATTAAATGTACTATATATTATTTTTTGGAATTTTATAAGAAAAATACATGAGTAAAGACTCAAATTTGATTTCGTGATTTTTCTTTATTTTGCAAAAACAGACTTTTTTCTCATTTATAATATAGAATTAACTCTATTAATCATTTAGACTGAATGTGAGACTAGATTAATAGGAGGTATTTTCGGAAATGAGATATAAACTTCTCGGAATTACAGCAACTGCTATAGTAGGGTCTTCTTTATTTGCGACAAGCGCCGCAGCAGACAGTATAGATATAAAGAGCGGCGATACTTTAAGCAGTTTATCAAAAAAGTATGGGACAACAGTCCAAGCAATAAAAGAAGCAAATGGCCTAGTAACAGATGTGATAAAAGTCGGACAAGTGATCGATATTCCAAATGCTAAAGTTTTGCCTGCTAATTCGGCAAAAAGCGAGAAAAGAACGGTTACACAGTCTAACTCAAGTGGAGCAGCCTACACGGTACAGTCGGGTGATACATTATTTAAAATTGCCCGCACTAATAATACAACAGTAGACAAAATAAGAGAATTAAATAATTTAAACAGTGAATTAATCATGGTTGGACAGAAGTTGATTGTAAAAGGAAGCGCTAACGCAAGTTCTAATTCTAATACGTCTGAAAGCAGTAAACCAGCTGCTCCTGTGAACAAGCCTTCCAGCCAGCAGACGAATAAAAGCAATTATACTGTTCAAAGAGGCGATACATTATTTAAAATTGCCAACAAATTTAATATATCAGTAGCTGAAATTAAAGTAGTGAATAATTTAAGTTCAGATTCAATCTACTCTGGACAGACATTAAGCATATCAGGTGAAATACCGGAATTAGACAATGATGATGCCGAAACGGCTCCGCCAGCGAAGGAACAAACGTCAAATAGTACGATAGATGTTGATAAGATGATCAGTGAAGCAAAAGCTTTAGCTGGTGTACCATATCGCTGGGGCGGTAACACACCTTCAGGTTTTGATTGCAGTGGATACATTTATTATGTCCTAAATAAAGTAACATCTGTGTCCCGCTTAAGTGCAGCAGGATACTGGGATAGCATGAAAGCAGTATCGACACCTGCTGTCGGAGACTTTGTTTATTTTTCAACGTATAAAGCAGGCCCTTCTCATATGGGAATTTATTTAGGAAATAATGAATTTATACATGCGAGCAGCAGTGGTGTAGCAATCGCAAGTTTAAATAATTCATACTGGAAGCAAAGATATTTAGGAGCAAGACAATTCGGCAAGTAATAAAGCTTTTTTACAAGTATCAGACTTCATTATTCATACATAGTGTTATACACAAGTACATATTGATCTATGAGGTCTGATGCTTCGTTTATATTATATTAATTCCCCAAAATATTTTCCTCTTTTCAAACATAAAGTGTATGGATGAACAGGAGGTGTTTTTATGTTTTCGCCACCAATTCCGATGTACACCCATCATATTAAAACTGAAAAAGTATCCGTTTTTTATCCGTCCCTTCTCATCCAAAATAAAAATATACAATTAAAAATAAACAGACAGATTCAGCTTACGGTAAGAAAACTGATGGAGCAGCAAGGTGTTAATAATGAATATTTAGTGGAAATGCTCGGCTACTATGAACAAAAAACAAACGAGCGGGATATCGTCAGTCTTACCTTTAATAATTATACATTTTCAGGTGGAGCCCATGGATTGACTGTTATTAAATCTCTTACTTTCAATGTGAAGAACGGAAAAAGCTACGAACTTTCCGACTTATTCAAAAAAGGAAGCCCTTATGTCGAGCGTATTTCTGATATTATTAGAAGGCAAATAAAAGAGCGGGATATTTTTCTGCTGGATCCGCCGTTTAAAACGATAAAACCGAATCAGGAATTTTATCTTGCTGATAAGGCGATCGTCATTTATTTTCAGCTGTATGACCTTACTCCATATGTTTTCGGCTTTCCGTTTTTCCCGATTTCTTTATATGAGCTGGAAGATTTAATTGCTGAAGACGGACCGCTTCAAATATTAATTGCAAACTAATAACGAACGATGATGTCTTAAAAGGGTAAAAAGTAATCCTTTGAGAACATCCTGCTGAAAAATAAAACTAAATGGCTGATTCGAACATGGTTTTCCAGTATAACTTTATTGATTTTTGGCTCATCCATTTGCAAGCCCCGCTTGCAAATGCTTTTCAGCAGGTGTTGAAAAGTGCTCCAAAAATTGAGCACTATACTAAGATTTGTTTGAACATATGTCGGAATATTAATTTGTATTCATATAGTAAAATCAAGGATTTGAAGGCAAGGCCTTTCCGCTTTGAAAACTTATTAAGAGCTTATGAGACAGCTCTTTTTTTCGTGCTTCACAGAAGTATGATATAGTATACTCATAATATGTGATAAAGAGACTTTTTAAGAGAAAGAAGGACTTTATATATAATGGAAAAAACATACTCATTACAATTACCGAATCATATAAACGATATTGTTTTAAGTAGGAGATCACAGCATGCAGCAGAAGAGGATCAATTACTTATAGGAAAAGAAGGGTATACTCCATCTGATGAATACATTTTACTAGATGCGATTATCGCTCTCTCTTTAGGGAAAAACATTTTGCTGAAAGGGCCGACAGGGTCTGGAAAGACAAAACTTGCAGAGACGATTTCCGCTATTTTCAATCAGCCGATGCACAGCATTAACTGTTCGGTTGATCTTGATGCGGAAGCACTTCTCGGTTATAAAACGATCCATAATGAAGATGATAAAACGACGATTGAATTTATCCCTGGGCCTGTCGTAAAAGCAATGACAAAGGGCCAGCTTTTATATATTGATGAAATTAATATGGCAAAACCTGAAACATTGCCTATTTTAAACGGTGTCCTCGATTACCGGAAAATGATTACGAACCCATTTACAGGAGAAGTAGTAAAAGCGAAAAAAGAGTTCGGTGTAATTGCCGCAATTAACGAAGGATATGTTGGGACTGTTCCATTAAATGAAGCATTAAAAAACCGCTTTGTTGTCATAGAAGTTCCTTATATTCAAGGAAATCTTTTAAAAGATGTGTTAGTGACGCAGTCTCAGCTGCAAAATGAAAGTTTAATTGAACAGTTTACGAAGCTTTCAGCCGATTTAATTACATTAGTGCAAAACGGGCAAGTATCTGAAGAAGCAGCATCGATTCGCGCCTTACTTGATACTTGTGATTTAGCACAGTACTTGCCGCCAAAAAGAGCAATTGACCGCGGTATTACAGAAAAATTAGAAGATGAAAGAGAAAAGGCGGCTATTCGAAACTTAGCTGATACTTTATTTGAGTGAGGGATCACACGCTTTGAGATTTATAAAATTTAATGATGAACAGGTCGACTCCTTCTTTTTCATGGAGCTCTTGGATTTAGCTAAGTGTTTAACAAAAAGAGCCGACTTGGAAATCGAATACAGTGTTCAATCATATATTGATCCAATCGAATTAAAAGTGTATATAAGCCATTTTTGGGAGCATCGGAAAGAAGAAGAGGTTGCCGCAGGTTTAAAAAGTGATATATATCTTCGCAGCATCGGCAGCTTTTCATATACAGATTTTAACGCAGTCGATCATTTTATTCGGACAATTAAAAATTACAAGTTTAGAAGTTTCGCGAAACAGCTATTTATGATTGCTGAGGATATAAGACTTGAGGAAATAGTAAAACGCGAAAGAAGAGGAACGATAAAAGCATTTCAAATGAGAAGGGATATGTACCGGAGGCATTTTGAATCACAGCTGACGATTAACAGGGAAAGAAGCATTTTCACAGATGCTTTATTCAATGCTGTCTATTTAAAATTAACAGCACAGTCGCCATTGGAAACAGTCCCGTCTCTTAATGAAAGAATAGATCTCGCTTTCCCGTATATTGAATCGGAAATGTTTAAAGTATATGAAGCAAAATCGACAGATGATATTGCGAAAATAGTAGAAAACATAATGGAAGTAGCGGAAGAAATACTTGAAAAAGATATGCTGAATACGTATTTCTTTTTACCGGAACTGGATTATGATTTAATAGATTGCGGTCTTACAGTTGATGATTTAAAGAGAAAATCGAAGCTTAAAAATGATGATGCAATCGAAGATGTAAGAAAAGGCGATGAAGATATTCATGACGATAAACTTTCGACATGGCATAGTGAGACGAGTACGCCGACACAAAGCTTTTTGCAGTATGATCTCGAGCAGGGAACAAAAACAGATTTAATCGGAGAAGGTGTCCGGGACAGTGAAGACGGCGACCAGGCGCTTGGAACTGTTCAAGGCACAGCGAAAAAAACGAAGAACAATGATTTTTCAAAGCTTCAGTCACTTGAAAGCTCAGAAAATGGTAAAGAGAGAAGTGCGGACGGGGATCTCACATACGGGAAGGAAAATAAATATGCTGTTCCTGTTTTTGTAGAGGCGCGTATTCCTAAAGGTGAGGAAACAGAAAAATATACAGCAAATAAAAAGCAGATTCTTTCCTATCAAAAAAAATTAAAGCAAATGATCCAAAAAACATTGGAACATAAAAAGATTTATCCGCGCACAGATTTGCATATCGGCAGACTGAATAAGAAATTATTAAGACTTCTTACCGATGAGAATCCGAGATTATTTTATAAAAAAGATCAGCCTTCTCCTGAGATTGATGCGGTGTTCACATTGCTCGTCGATTGTTCTGCATCCATGTATGATAAGATGGAGCAGACGAAGCTCGGGATTACATTATTCCATGAAGCATTGAAATCTGTTCGCGTTCCGCATCAAATTGTCGGGTTTTGGGAAGACACGAATGAAGCATCTGAAACATACCAGCCCAATCATTTTCACCGCGTCATTCCGTTTGAGCGCTCTCTGCAAACACAGACAGGGCCTGAGATTATGCAGCTCGCACCCGAAGAGGATAATCGTGACGGATACGCGATCAGGCATATGACGAAAGAGCTTATGAAAAGGCAGGAGAAACAAAAGTTCCTGCTTGTGTTTTCTGACGGTGAACCGGCAGCGCTCGGATATGACCAGAACGGAATCATTGACACCCATGAAGCAGTTATTGAAGCGAGAAAGCTCGGAATAGAAGTGATCAATGTGTTCCTTGCAAATGGAGAAATCGATGAAGCAGGACAGAAGACGATCCAAAATATTTACGGGAAGTTCAGTATTTTCGTCCAGCATATCGAGGATCTGCCTGAGCAGTTATTCCCGCTGTTAAAACGTCTATTATTAAAGACATTGTAATAGGTATAATTTCTTACAGTTTTATTTTAAAATAAAAGATTCAGTTCTTTATTTGAAAAAGAGGCCGCTTTATTGTGCAAAGAGGCTGTTCTTTCTCAGAAAAGAGCTGGATTTTTTTGTTTTTTTGTAAGTAATTGCTGGAATTCTTTTCTTTATGTCACTTAACAATTCTATTTTGATAAAAATTTTCGGAATAAAAATTATTATAATAAAATAAAAACTGTAATTCTTTATTTTATTTATAGTAAAAAAGTCTTATTTGGGGAGCTGTCTATTAAAATAAAATTGCTGCCTGTATTAGAAAAACTAAATTAATATAATATTGTTTTAGAAGTTGGTTTAATAAAAAGTTTTTTAAATCATTTCACTTGGAATAAATGCACGCTTTTGTTAAAATAATCTTGTAAGCGTTTTAATTTTACGTAGATATAGCGGCAATAGTTGATGATATTTCACAATAGTATCCTTTATGTTTTAAAATATAGTATATTATTTTAAGCATGAAGAATAGTTGGAGGTAATTTGCATGTCAGAAAGTAAATTTGAGCCAAACTTTAGTTGGAAAAACTTTCATGGCCCTAACCTCGGATATGTCATGGAATTATATGATCAATATAAAATTGATCCTGACTCGATTGACATGGAATTGAAGGAGCTCTTTGATAAGTGGGGACCGCCGTCATTAGAAGAAGGTGAGCGATCTGTTCAAGATTCTTCTGCGATCAGTCCAAATAAAATGAAAAAGGTTGCAGAAGCGGTGAAGCTTGCGAATAATATTCGCACATACGGCCATTTATACGCATCTGTTTATCCTTTTAACAATAATGCTCCAAAAAATGAGTTTCTCCAGCTGGAAGAATATGATTTGACGAAAGAAGATTTACTTGAAATTCCAGTAGAACTGCTATGTGAAGACGCTCCAGAAAATGTGCAAAACGGATTGCAGGCATACGAATATTTAAAGTCTGTTTACAGTAAATCCATTTCTTTTGAATTTAGTCATGTACATGATTATGAGGAGAAAACATGGTTAAAACAGTTTGTTGAATCAGGTAAGCTATTTAAACCGCATTCAAAGGAAAAACGTTTATCAATATTAAAACGATTATCAGAAGTAGAAGGTTTTGAGCAGTTTTTACATAAAACGTTTGTCGGACAGAAGCGTTTTTCGATTGAAGGACTGGATATGCTCGTACCAATATTAGACGGTCTTATCGAAAGCGCTGTTCAGGAAGGAACACAGACGATTAATATTGGAATGGCGCATCGCGGGCGTTTAAACGTACTCGCGCATGTCCTTGGAAAACCGTATGAAATTATTTTCTCTGAGTTCCAGCATACGCCTAATAAAGAGCTCGTTCCGTCAGAAGGATCAAGCGGAATCAATTACGGCTGGAGCGGAGATGTAAAATATCATCTCGGTGCAGATAAGCAAATTAAGGAATCGAATATGAGATCGGCAAGATTAACACTTGCTAATAACCCGAGCCACCTGGAGTTTATCGATCCGATTGTAGAAGGATATACACGTGCAGCACAGGAGGATCGGACGGAAAAAGGATATCCGGTACAGGACAGCAAAGCAGCAATGGCAGTCTTAATACATGGGGATGCTGCATTCCCTGGTGAAGGAATCGTGGCAGAAACGTTAAATCTAAACCGTCTAAAAGGCTATCAGGCAGGCGGAACAATCCATGTTATTGCTAATAATATGATTGGATTTACGACAGAAAGCACCGATTCCAGATCGACAAAGTATGCTTCAGATCTTGCTAAAGGATATGAAATTCCGATCGTGCACGTAAATGCGGATGATCCTGAAGCCTGTCTTGCAGCTGTATTTATTGCGATTGAGTATCGAAAGCGATTTAATAGAGATTTTTTAATTGATCTAATCGGCTACAGACGTTTCGGACATAACGAAATGGATGAACCGTTAACGACACAGCCGTTATTATATGGAAAAATTCAGAAACATCCAACAGCAAGGGCACTGTATGCAGAAACATTAAAAAGAGATGGCACAGTCACTTCAGAAATGATTGAGAATATATTAAATGAAGTACAAGACAGCCTCCACCGGGCATATGAGAAAATGCCGAAAACGAGCATGGCTCCTATTTATGAGATTCAGCTGCCAGCTATCGTTCAAAATGGATTTCCGGAAATTAATACAGTTGTTGAATATAGCAGATTAAAGAATCTGAACGAAGATTTAGTAAACTGGCCTGAAGGCTTTCATGTTTTTCCTAAGCTTCAAAGAATACTTGAACGAAGAGCAAAGAGTTTCATAGAAGATGGAAAAGTCGATTGGTCTCTTGCAGAAACAATGGCATTTGCTTCTATTCTAGAAGACGGAACACCAATCAGGCTGACAGGTCAGGATGCACAGCGTGCCACTTTCGCACAAAGAAATATCGTTCTTCATGACAGCAAAACAGGTGAAAGCTATTCACCGCTTCATACATTGCAGAGAGCAAAAGCTTCTTTCGCTGTTTATAACAGTCCGCTGTCAGAAGGTTCGGTCCTTGGTTTTGAATATGGGTATAATGTTTTTGCTCCGGAAACTCTTGTTATTTGGGAAGCACAGTTCGGTGATTTTGCCAATGCAGCTCAAGTATTTTTTGACCAGTTTATTTCATCTGGACGTGCGAAATGGGGACAGAAATCCGGCCTTGTTATGCTTCTGCCGCATGGTTATGAAGGGCAGGGGCCGGAACATTCAAGCGGACGTGTGGAACGCTACTTGCAAATGAGTGCGGAGAAAAACTGGACGGTCGCAAATGTTACAAGCGCAGCACAATATTTTCACCTTTTAAGAAGACAGGCGAAAATTTTAAAACGGGCGGAAGTCAGACCGTTAATTGTTATGACACCGAAAAGCTTATTGCGTAATCCCCACACCGTTTCAAATGTTGCGGAGCTTAGCGAAGGACAATTTAAACCAATTATAGAACAAAAGGAACAATTCCCTGAGAGAGTGACGCGCATCGTGTTCTCGACTGGCAAAGTGTCAATCGATCTGCTCGATAAGCTGAATTCCTTAGAAGGGGAAAAAGATTGGGTGAAACTAGTAAGAATTGAAGAGTTATACCCATTCCCTGAAAAAGAAATAAAACAATTGCTTTCCAGATATTCTTCCTTAAAAGAAATTCTATGGGTTCAGGAAGAGCCGCAAAATATGGGAGCATGGAATTATATTGAACCGAGATTACGTGCTATTGCTAAAGACAGTGTGTCAGTTTCCTATGTTGGAAGAAGAAGCAGACAGAGTACTGCGGAAGGGGACCCGCTTATTCATAAGAACTGTCAGGAGCGCATCGTGACTCATGCTTTAACAATAACGAATAAGGAATTGTTAAGAGGTGGTTTAAGTAAGTAGTTAAGTGGTACTTGTTTTTATATAACGACTTCATTCTTAAATGGTGATAGTTCAAGCTATGCTTAAAATAAGTAGTTTAGGGGGAACTATAATGGCTGAGATTAAAGTACCTGAATTGGCAGAATCGATCACAGAGGGAACGATTGCACAATGGTTGAAGAAACCGGGTGATAAGGTCGAAAAGGGGGAGCAATTAGTCGAACTTGAAACAGATAAAGTAAATGTCGAGCTTACAGCAGAAAATTCAGGTGTATTAAAAGAGTTATATAAAGATTCTGGAGATACAGTACATGTCGATGAAGTAATCGGGGTCATTGATGAAAGCAGGGAAGCTCAGGCGGCGACAGTGGAAGAGGAAGAAGTGAAAGTACAGCCGGATGAGCAAAAGACTACAAATGAGGCAGCTGAGGGAGAGCGAAAAAATCGGCTGATTGCTTCTCCAGCAGCAAGAAAACTTGCTAGAGAGCGCGGAATCAACTTAAATGAAGTGCCGGCCGCTGACCCGCTCGGCAGACTACGGAGGCAAGATGTGGAAACATTCAATCCTAAAACGAGTAAACAACTAGAAGAGCCTGTTAGACGGGAGCAGCCGGTATCTAAGAGAGCGGAAGCGGAAGATGAATTCAATAAACCGGTGGAACGGATCAGAATGTCAAGAAGAAGATCAACGATTGCAAAAAGGCTCGTTGAAGTGCAGCAGACGGCTGCAATGCTAACGACATTTAATGAAGTAGATATGACAGCCATTATGGATATTAGAAAACGTCGCAAAGATAAATTTTTTGAACAGCATGACGTTCGTCTCGGCTTTATGTCCTTCTTTACGAAAGCAGTTGTTGCAGCGCTTAGACAATATCCGATATTGAATGCAGAAGTACAGGGCAATGAAATTATTATGAAAAAATATTATGATATCGGGATTGCGGTTTCCGCTGACCAGGGACTCGTCGTTCCGGTTGTACGTGATGCTGATCGCCTGAATTTCGCTGCGATTGAAGGAGAAATTCTGAAACTGGCAGTAAAAGCACGCGAGAATAAATTAAGCTTACAAGATTTACAAGGCGGGACATTTACGATTACAAATGGCGGTGTATTCGGCTCCTTATTATCAACCCCGATTTTAAATGGCCCGCAAGTTGGAATTTTAGGAATGCATAAAATTCAGCTTCGCCCAGTCGCAATTGATGAGGAAAGAATGGAAAACCGTCCGATGATGTATGTTGCATTATCATATGATCACCGCATTGTCGATGGAAAAGAAGCAGTAAGCTTCCTTACTATTGTAAAAGACCTGCTTGAAGACCCTGAATCCTTGCTGTTGGAAGGATAATGAGAAAAGCGGATTCCCTGAAATGAAGGGAATCCGCTTTTTATATCAGCGAAATCGAAAAAATTATACAGCTAGCATTCTATTAAAAGGATTCCCACATTACTTTCCTTGCTGTATTCAGTCTTCTGCTCACTTCATTCCAATTAACGACATTCCACCAATTTTTTATATAATCTTCCCGTTTATTTTTATATTGTAAGTAATAGGCATGTTCCCATACATCAAGTACGAGGATCGGAATGACATCTTGCTGGCTTAAATTTTGATGTTTTTCTGCCTGTAAAATTTCCAGTCTTTTCGTACGGGGAACCCAGACGAGAATGGCCCAGCCAACACCTTCCACTTGTTTGGCAGCTTCGTTGAAGTGGTTTTTAAAACGGTCGAAGCTTCCGAAAGAAAGATCAATTAATTTTGCTAAATCACCTGTTGGTTTCCCGCCGCCGTTCGGACTCATAATCGTCCAGAAAATTGTATGGAGATAATGGCCTGCTCCGTGAAAGGCTGCTTCTCTCTCCCAATGTTTAAGAAAGGAAAAATCATTTGTTTTCCGTGCTTTTTCCATTTCTTTTTCCGCTTTATTTAAGCCGTCAACATAGCTTTTATGATGCTTATCATGATGGAGTCTCATAATTTCCCTATCAATATAAGGTTCAAGAGCTGAGTATGAGTATGGAAGGGGCGGAAGCTGGTGTTCGCCAATTTTAACGATACGGCTGGTATTATTTCTGTCCGTGCCGATCACTTCTCTTATTTGTGAAGATAAGCTTTTCGCACGGTTGCATATATCCTGCTCATCTTCTTCTGTAAGATCTTTAGCTAAATCCTCTTTCAGTTCTCTAATTTCTTCGGTGAATAAATCCAGACGCTCTTCATTTCCTTGATGAATAAATGTTAAAAGCTCGTCACACCAATTGTTTAATGAAGTAATATATTCTTTGTTCAAAATAATGACCTCCATTTTTTCCTTCGATGACACTATATGTATGATCAGATAAATGGTTCGAAGATACTGTATTCAAATGAACAGATATTAAGTAAAATAGATTTTGTTGGAAAATTATATGAGGAGGATACAAGTGGAGGGACTTATTCACAAAAACGAACGGGTGTATTTTGCACTATTACTTATTTATAGCATATTTGTCTATATCGCTTTGTTTTTTTCAATAATCGGGATCGTTATAGCTATTATTCTCGTTATTATCCCGCTGTTTTTCTTTTTTCTTTCGATGGCGATGATTCGGACAAACGGAATAAAAGTAACGAAAAATCAATTTCCAGAAATATACGGAACGGTGGAGGAAGTTGCTGCTAAAATGGGAATGGAAAAACTGCCGGATGTATATATTATTCAATCAATGGGAATAATAAATGCTTTCGCGACGAGATTTTTCGGCAGAAATATGATCGTCCTGTATTCAGAAATAGCAGATTTGCTTATAGATGATGGAAAAAAGGAATTGGATTTTGTTATTGCACACGAATTAGCACATATTAAACGCAATCATATTTTGAAAAGTTTATTAGTGATCCCGGGAAACTGGATTCCATTTTTGGCGGAAGCATATTCAAGAACCTGTGAATATACTTGTGATGCAATGGCGTCACACTATACAGCAGACTTGAAAGCTTCAAAAAATGCCTTGCTCGTTTTAGCGGCAGGGAAACATTTATACCGGATTGTAAACGAAGAGGAATATTTACGTGAAGCGAGCAATGAAAAGGGATTTTTTGCGTGGCTTAGTGAAAAAATTTCTACACATCCAAATTTGCCGAAACGAATTTATGCATTAGAAAATAAATTTGGACAAGGCTATAATATGGATTTTCGCACTCCTACGAAATTAAAAGTAACTATTATTTCTGTTTTTGCAGGGTCATATCTTCTTTTCCTCATTTTTATGTTTTTACTTGGAATGATTCTTAATTCCGGTTTATACAGTGATTTCGAACTAAGTTCAGAGGAGACAACACCTTTAATGCTCGCTATTACTAATGATGATACAGAAGAGGTACGAAAACTGATTGAAGATGGAGAAGATATAAACAAACAAGATGCTGACGGCTGGACAGCGCTTCATTATGCTGTTCTGTGGTACGATGAGGAAGAGTTGGAAGAGTCGTTCATTGATCCTGAAATAGTGAAAATGCTTCTTGACTATGGAGCAGATCCTAATATAAAAGCAGCAGCCGGAGAAATTGTATTGCCATCGATTGCGAGTGAAGGAGATTCAGAGTTACTAGATAAAATGATTGAACAAGGAGCAGACGTGAATTTACAGGATGAATACGGAGAAACAGCATTATTTAATGCGGTTTATAATGAAGATACGGAAATGGTCGAAAAGCTGTTAGAAAACGGGGCAGATCCTCATATAAAAAACAGTGAAAATCTTACAGTTATAGATATTGCTGAAGAAAATGGCTATACCGATATTACAGAACTGCTTAAAAATACGCATATTTAATGAGGAAAGAAATTGGCAAGCGCTCTATTTCCCTATATAATAGGAGCGAAGAGTTAAAAGGAGACAGATAAAATGATTCATAAAACTTGGCAAAACAGTGAAAGAGTAAAAAAAGTGAAATGTATCCATACGAATGCCCAAAAATATATGGTAGATCGTGCATTAACGGCAGGAAAAGAATATGATGTACAAAATGAAACAGAAGAGTTTTATTTTGTCATCGATAATACTGGTAAAGTAGGCGGCTACTACAAAGAGTATTTTGAAAATGCATAAGTAAGAGAAAGAGGCTTTTTATGAGCCTCTTTTTTTGTGGAAAAGAAAACCCTCGGCTAGGCCTAGAGTTCCAAAAAACTGCTAGGGTGGTATGAAAAAAACTCCTCTGGAATGCTAAAATATTTTTGGTTCACCAACCAAAATATTAGCATACGGAGGAGTTTTTATCCCAGCCTTAACGAACAGTAA
>NZ_BCVG01000076.1 GCF_001591625.1 Metabacillus fastidiosus NBRC 101226 | reverse complement strand
GCAGTTGATCTCCCACTTAATTTCTTCGAATTCACAGAACATTGAAATGGAAGTCTTGCTGCCCGTTAAGGCTAGGATAAAAACAAAAAAACGCTACAACCGATTATCTGGCTGTAACGTCCTTTAAATAAAAAGGGGCCTTTACCAAATATCCGGTAAAGGTCTCGCAAACGGTATACACCGCCAACAAAGCCGGGGATATAATCCCGTAATGACGACTTTGCTGAAAAGCTACTCCCCTTTAATAGTCTTTGTATGTTTATATGTGTATTATAATGGATTTATAAAGTTTGAGTCAAATCTTTTCCTATAATAATAGTATGGATAATAGTGTTTATCCTATTAGATTATAGTTAAACTATCCTCAATTTCTATATGCGGACAACGTTTCTTTAATTCATTAATAAAGTTCTGCTTTTCCCTCGGAGAAATTTTTACACTTCCAAATTTCCCAGTTTTATAAAAGATTTCTATTGCTTCTTTGGAAGATAAAAGACGATACCCCGTAAAAATATCGTTCGTTTTCTTTACCTTCGTTATATCTTCATACATAATCTTACTTCGGAAAGGTCCTGCCTTTACAAAAAGATAGCGGTCATAAAAAATATAGCAAATAAAAAATGTTGTCCATATAATTAAGCCGACGGTAATGAATAAAATTGAAAAAACAACAATCAGATCCACTATATTTGTATTCCTATTATAAAAATCAACTAAAAAAGGGACCAATAATAAGGGAACAATCATTAAAATAGCTACAGAAATAATGGAAAGAAATATTTTATCAATTTTAGAATAAAAGATCATTTATTTTTGTACACTTTGAGGATGATCATCTCTTACCATATCTAAATCTGCTGCTGCCGCATTTGCCTCAAGCTGTTCCACTGTTTTACAACCCGGGATAACAGACGTAACCGCAGGATGCTGCAAACTCCAGCCAAGTGCCCACTGCGCCATATTTACACCTTCCGGCACTTCCGTTTTTCTAATTTCTTCAACGAGTCTTAGCTTCTCTGCCACTTCGTCCTTATCATGCTTGCGTCGTACATCTCTCTCTCCAAATGTTGCACCTGGCTTATATTTCCCACTTAAATACCCGCTCGCCAGCGGTACACGTGCAAGCACACCGAGATTTTGTCTTTCACAAGATGGAAAAACTTTTTCCTCTGGCGTTTTATCAATTCTGTTATAAATCACTTGAATAACACTTGCATTTACATCCGTTGCCTTTTCCACTTGTACATGTGTTTCTTCATTATAGGAAAGAGAAATACCTAAATGACGGATCTTTCCTGCTTTCACTTGCTTATTCAGTGCCGTCCATAAGTCATCATTATTAAATACTTCATTATTACCTGAATGGAATTGATAAAGATCTACATAATCTGTCTTTAATGCCTTAAGTGAATTATCTAATTGCTGTAAAACAGATTCTGTGGACCATGAAGGGAAGCGGTCAAATTTTTCATTATCAAAATAATGACCAAATTTCGTTGCGATAATCCAGTCTTCTCTGCGATCATTTTGTATATAATTACCGATGAGTTTTTCAGCAACATGCACGCCGTAGCATTCTGCTGTATCAATAAAGTTAATCCCCAGCTCTTTTGAACGGGAAATAATGGAATCAACTTCCTGCTGTGTAAAATCTCTTCCCCATTCCCCGCCAAATTGCCAAGTTCCTAAACCGATAACAGACACATCTAAATCTGTTTTTCCAAGCTTTCTATACTTCATTTAAAAGTCCTCCTTATTATGTATTCTAAAATAAAGTATAAACAGTTCTGTTCCTATCTTTCAAGAAATTGGATTAATGATTTTCGTTGTATCAAGAAAGATTTTAGACATGTTTTTCGCTTTAAATGGGTAAATAAAGGAATAAGATATCCATATGTTATAATGGTTTCAGCATATAATAGGAAAGGAGTATATTTGAGATGAAATTAACAGGCTATATAGGGACATATACAAAAGGTGACAGCAAAGGAATTTACAGCTTTACATTAGATACTGAAAAGAAGACATTAGGTGATGTAAAAGTTGCCGCAGAGCTTGAGAATCCTACATATGTAACAATTAGTGAAAATAATGAAAATCTTTATGCTGTCGTAAGAGAAGGAGATTCAGGCGGTATTGCATCCTATTCAATTAAAGACGGACTGCTTGAAAGAATAAACTCACAAGTAAGGGACGGTGCTCCGCCTTGTCATGTTAGTGTTGATAAGAAAAACACTAATGTATTATCAGCTAGTTATCATCACGGAACGATAGAGAGTTATTTATTAGAAGCTGGGACTATTCAACCTCCTGTCTCAACAATTCCATTTAAAGGCTCAGGGCCGAATAAAGATCGTCAGGACAATGCCCACACTCATTTTTCAGGTTTCACACCTGATGGAAAATACGCCGTTGCTGTTGATTTAGGATGTGATAAAGTCGCAACATTTCATGTAAACAACGGTGTACTAACGGAAGCATGCACCGTATTAGTAAAAGCCGGAAGCGGACCAAGACACATTACTTTTCATCCGAATGGGAAGTATGCCTACGTTATGACCGAGCTTAGCAACGAAGTCATTACTCTTAGCTATAATCCTGAAAACGGGATACTTACCGAATTACAATATATAAGTACGATTCCAAATGATTTTACAGAAAATAATCAAGGAAGCGCTATTCATATTTCCTCTGACGGACGTTTCATTTATGCAGGAAATCGCGGTCACAACAGTATTGCTATATTCCGTGTGAATGAAGGAAATGGCGAGCTTACATTTGTTGAACATACGTCAACAGAAGGAGATTGGCCACGGGACTTTGTTTTAGATCCGACGGAGAAATTCCTGATTGCTACAAACCAGGAAAGCAGTAATGTCGTTCTTTATGAGCGGGATATCAAAAGTGGGAAACTGACACTTCTGCAATCAGATGTGACTGTTCCTGACCCAGTATGTGTGAAATTTTTAAATAAAGCGTCCCATTAATAGGGACGCTTTATTTCTTTTATTTAAATTCAATGCGAAGCAAGCAGACAGTGTCGTAATCTTTATTTTTCCTTTTTCACATAGAAAATTCGTGAACCGACGACTCCAATAATACCAAGTCCGATGAAAAGAATCGCTCGGATAAAAATAGAAGTAGCTATTAAATCAATCAAAATAAGCTTTGCTAATGTGACGAATAATAAAATGAGCCCAAACACTCTTAATATTTTATTTTCCTTTGTTACTCCCAGCATAATAGCGGCCAATGCATAGACTGCCCATGAGAAAGAAACTGTCATATATTGAATGTTCAGTGAGAGATCAGTGGTCAGTACCCCAACGAATAATGAAACAAAGATCAGAAAAACAATCAGGAATGTGATAAAAATGGTTTTTCTGAGTGTTTCTTTGTCACTTTCTTTCAACTGCTCTGCCAATGAAAGTAATTTCGTAAGCACCCATAGGGAAATTAATAATATGAGCCAATTAATAAATTCAATTGAAAAAATAGAATGAAACATTCCGCCAAATGTAAGAAGTGCACTTATTGTATAAATAACGATACCTATAATAAAACTGAACTTTGTCTTCGCCTTCATTGCTAAATAAGCAGTAATTAAGCCCTGAATCATTAATAACCCTTGAATATTTTCAGTATCGAATTTACTTAATAAGAAAATAACTAATGCAACAGTGGAAATCGATAAAGCTGCTGTGAGACGTTCCTGGTTCTTTTTCCAAAAGTAAACAGATAAATACGAATAAAGTAAGAAAGAAAATAAAACGATTAATTCATATTGATTCTCTTGAAAAGTAGAGCCTATCCAGCAAACAGTTAAGATAAAGCTCGTAAATAAGACTGTCATCTGAACCTTTATAAAGGAATGCTCTTTAAAGAATGTAACGAGTAATAGTATATGCTGAATAATAACAGCAAGCCCAAATATCCTTATATCTCCTGCTCCGCTTAAGAAGGATCCGGCAAGCAGTGTGATATGAAGTAAAGCAAATGTTACTGTATACAAGTATACAAACTTTCTCTTCCATGCAAATAGAAGCATGATACAATAAAAAATAGTTTCAAAGATGACAAAATTGACGATATTCGGATCACGGTTTTCCAATAGGAAAGGGATTAAATAACCGCCGATACTCGTGAGAATGGCAAGCGGTTCAGATTTATAACGATAAGCAAAATAAATACCTAAGCCAATCCAAAGAACGTTCAATATAAATGCAATAATGCCTGGAATCATGCCGTATAAAATATGCATTGCAAATGTGTCAATAAATAGAAGAATAACACTGCCTCCAAGCAATACTTGACCTAATGCATTCCTGCTTTTAGCAATCTGATTGTGTCCGAGAAAGATTAAAACAACAGCAGCAATAAATCCAAAAGCAATTTTTAATGGTGGCTGCATTAAGCCATAATCAGATGCTGCTTTAAATGCCCAAATAATACCTAATAAAAGAACAAAAATGAAAATTCTCGGCAGCCAAACTTGACCAATCCTCTTCTCCCAGTCAACTGGCTGCGGTTCTTTAATCGGGGTTGACAGTAATAACTGATTTTCTTCTTTGGCTTTAACTTCTTCTACATTAGCCTGTTTCGAAGGTGTTTCCCTTTTCAGTTCTAAAATAATTGATTTTAGTTCATATGCTTCTTTTCTCAGTTCATCAACCCGTTTTTCAAGCTCTTCGATCCTATCCCTTTTCTCCTCCATATTCTCCCTCCTTATTTTCCCATAGTATGTGTGTCTCCTATCTATTATACTGGCAGAAAAAGAAGGAAAAGGAAAGATCAACTATTTTCGGACTAATTCATTCATAGACTGTTCTAATTTTTTGAAGTATGATTTTGCAATCAGCCATGAAACAAAGTAGATGATAATGAAAATAAGCAAACTGCATATAAGCGGGATAATTTTAATAAGGGAGTAACATACCTGAATTAGAGGATAAAAGGAAAAGGCATTACCGATTAACAGTAATACCTTGTATTAAAGCTAAATCCGAATAGATAATAATAAGCATAATCTGGCTCACAAAGAAAAAGCTTTATCAGAACCTACCTTCATTCCTCTTCACATTCACAATTCTCATTGTTTTCTAATGGAAGCAAATGTTTTTTCTTTTTATTAAGAACACGCATAATTCCCCACATTCCCTGTTCAATATCCCAGCGGATATTGCCTGATCTGTACATATAATCACCTGGGAAATTATAAAAACTGCCTGCTCCGTAAAGAAGCGGTAAATTAACCGTATGTCCTGTCACAATCTCCCCTTCTATTGATTTAATG
The DNA here is from genome assembly GCF_001591625.1 of Metabacillus fastidiosus NBRC 101226. Classification (GTDB taxonomy): domain Bacteria; phylum Bacillota; class Bacilli; order Bacillales; family Bacillaceae; genus Metabacillus; species Metabacillus fastidiosus. Next base: position 13,257 of record NZ_BCVG01000076.1, on the reverse strand, counting down.
GATGATGCAATATCCCGGCTATCCATTTTCCAGTAATGCCCATGTAAATGAAAACCGTGTGCCCTTCTTCGTTCTGACGGGTTGACAAGCCTAATCGTCACCGGGTCCCCTGGGTATGCTTCAAATAAAGGTGTAGACGGGTCGCCAAACACTTTCGAACTAAATAAGTCCTTTAATACAGGATGTTTTCTCAAACGATTAATTAATCGTTCCGTGCGGTAATTAAATCCGCGTGAACCGTTATCATACGTATCGACGAGATCTACTGCTTCTTCCTCACTTACTCCACCTAACACACCATCAATCGGATCAATAATGACATTGCAGTCTTCATCCACTAAACGGGCACCATCATACATAACAAGAACAAATTCCCTTGTTTCCGGAAGGAATGGATTTTTCAAAACGACATTATCTCCAATAATAACAGGCTTTCTCGTTTTCGGATCTAAATATTCAGTCCCTTTCGGTTCAGCGATAAACGCCCCAAATGTGCCTAGTGACCGGTGATTACGAATATCTGCCATATCCCACATGCCGCATACTCCTAAAGGAAGGTCCACATACCACCGATACGTAATTGTTTCTCCAGGTCCAACTGTCTGATCAGGATTAAAACCAACCGTTTCTCCTGATGATGATTTCACATCATATTCTATTAATTGCGGATGGAGAGAAATTCTTAATGACGGAGGATAACATGCCTGCTCTTTTACCGGCGGATATGGCCAAATGCCGTCCGGAAATGGAAAGTTACCGCATTCTAGAAAGCTCGTTAACTTTATTTCAACGACATCTCCCTGATTCGCCCGGATAATAAGCGGTTTAGGATTTTTCTTTCCACATAAAATATCATCCATATCCTCTCTAAGTGCAAAAACAATTCCAAATGGATCTGTTTCACACCATTTGCTGTAAACGATCGGTGTATGGAAAGCAACGATATCAAACTTTTTCACCGGCGCATTAGACGGTGCTGGCACATCTACAATTTTTGCTTTTGCAGGCGGCTCTCCCGTACATTTCGGCAACGGTTTTGTTCTTTTTTGGGGACACTCTCTATCAGGAAGCGGAATGAGGCAATCAACCTCCTGATCAAATGCACGAATAAGCCCCCATAATCCGTTCCAAAGATCCTCCTCTGTTTCAAATGTCCATAAATAATCACCCGAACGCGGCACTTCCATCTCAAATGTAAATGATTCAGAAATACCGATATGCTGCTGTGATTTGAAGTGTGAATCCATATCAGCCCGTTCAAACCGCCAGCGAAGACCATGAATATTAAAACTATGTGATTCTTCATGTGCTCCCTGTAGAAGTCTTATTCGAATCGGATCACCTTCATAACATTGTAAAATCGGTGTAATTGGATCACCTTTAACGAAAGAACTAAAGGAGTATGCAGGATCACAATCTTCTCCTAGACGGAACTGGAGCGGTTCATTTTTATAATTAACACCGAATAATCCTGGATCATCTTGAGAGCCCGGGAATGGCGGCGGATTCAATGGACGGCCGTCTTTATCAAATAAAAGGGTAAAATCCTGCACTAATAAAGCAAAATCCCTATAATCAGGTATTAATGGATGGACAGCCGTTATTTGTGTTCCACGATTTACTTCTTCTCCTGTTTTTGAATCAAAAATTTCTGTAAAACGCGCATGAACAACACCTGAGCCAAACACGCCATGTTGCTGGTGATAATTTGGAAAAAGATGATCATGGAAAAACCATGCTTTTAATTCGACATCAGCAAAATATTCATAACGGATCGTTTCCCCGGGAAGAACGCTTGAATCATAATTCCATCCTACATTCGCACCATCACAAACTAATACATCAAACTTTACAAAATGAATATGGAACCCATTTTCATATGTTCTCGTTACAAGCTGAAACGCATCACCTGGAGCTACTTCTTTCAGACGATTCGTATAATTAATTCTTATACAAGTATCAGCATTCATGTGAATAACGAGCGGCTCAGGCTCCTTTCTACCTGAAAGGACATCTTCCAAGTCTTCATCAAGTACATACATTCTTCCTTTTGGGTCATGCCAGCCTTCTCTGTTGTAAACAATCGGAAGTTCAATTAAAGAAATATTAAATTCCACCACGGCTGGGTTATCAGCAACACTGCAAGGATCAGCAAAAACAGCACCAGGTCTTGCATTTGGAACAGCAGCATTCCTTTCAAGTTCTGTCAGGTCTCGGCCTCCGACGATACCAAGCGGCGGCCGGGGCGCTTTGCAGCCCACTTTTCCTGGTATAAAATTTGGGAACCCTGGACATTCTTTCGTGGGCCTCGGTGGACATGGTCTATCCGGCAAAGGCTGGAGAGCTTCGATCGGAACACCGTTCGGATAGCATTGGCTCCCATCCTGAAGTGTATCAAATATCCTGTTCATCCCCCACATACCGACACCAAAATGCGGATAGAGGTGACAATGGATAATTGCGTCGCCAATTGCTCCCTGTAAAGAGCCAAGACCATAAAGAGCCTCAACCGTATACCATGCTTGCGGGCTGATCGCTTTAGCATCGATAAGATCTGACTCAAGATCATTTGGATCTAAAAGCCATTGATGAACATGATAATGAAATACATGTGTTTCTTTCACACCGCCATGAACGAGTCTGATTTTTACAGGATCCCCCCGATAACCCCGTAAAATTGGTGTTGCAGGATCACCAAAGACCCACGAATCATGATGAACCTCTTCTCCTGAACAATCAGGACAAACGACCCTTTCTTCAATTAACCGAAGGCGATTTTCTACTGGTTCGTAGCGGTAATTAACTGCATGTGTCGATTCTCTTTCCTGGTTTGTTTCTGGATTAAGCGGCCTATTTCCTGTCACATCTACAGTCGGCATTTCATCATGGAACATCCATGCATACTCACGAAATGACGGTAGAAAAGGATGGTGAATATCAGCATATTGTCCGCTATCTATAGGTCCGCCCGTTACGGGATCTGTCCACCATGAACCTCGTTTTTGGACGAACAAAGCACCGAATAAACCATTCACATTCGTTCCTTCATCACTGCTATCAGGATCACCTAAATCAGAAAACATATATACTCCATCATGATTCACTTGCAAGCGATAAAGAATTTTTTCATTCGGCTCTGCAAGTGTATTCGGATTAAAACCGACATTTGCCCCGTCTGATCTCAACACATTATAATCAGCTTCTTGAAAATGCATCCCAGTTGCAATATGCAACTGGTTTTCAAATAATACTTCAACCGTATCGCCCTCATTAGCACGAATAAAAAGAGGCTGGACTAAATCAACAGGTGTAAACGGATTTTTTCTGACAGCTTCTTTTACTTTCTCTTCATTTTCTTTTAGCACATACATCCTCCCATGAGGATTGTAATCACCGAAATTATTTAGCACGATGCGGATCGGAATGGCAACGACATGAAAAAATCTTTTCACATGTTCCACCTTCCTTTTTATTAATCAATTCTTAATTCCGGAATACGGGGCTTTCCTATTTGTTCAATATAAAAAACCTCTATTTGATCGATATGAAGAAACCATTGTCGGTTTTCTAATTCCGAAATCGTTGTTGTTTCCACATCTATAACGACATAGTCTTCTACTACTTCTTGAATAATTCCAATAAAAACAAATGGATAAGATGGTGTTAAGACAAATATTTTCGCTCCTACACCTTGTTTAAACTCCTGTATTAGTGCTTCATCATGAATATTATTAATAGTCGGAAAATTTATATTCAAATCCAAAAGATGTTCCCCCTTTACGTTAATGGAATCCGATCGTCACAATTAAAACCTGGTGTAAATTGGGCAATTTTTTCTAATGGAATACTTAAAGGCGTCGGAAAATTAAAAAATGGAGCATTAACAAGCTTAATTTGAACTGGAAATAAGGTTAGGCTCCCTGGATTGACTTCAAATACTGTTCCGCAAAATATTGGCCGAAACGTCTGACCGAATAAACTTAGCTGATCAGACTCTGTAATGACTAAAATTTCTGTTCCTTGCAATCCTTCTAATTCTGTTCGGAGAAGATCGTCAAGATCGTCAAGATCGTCAATTTCCTCAATCTCTTCACAATCTCTGTCTCTATTTTTCATCATTTTTATCCCCTTTCGCAAAATATTTTCCTATATTGGGAAGTAAGCTCAGAAAACGAATAGTCGTAATATACTGAACATTCGCTAGATCAACTTCCACCTTCTTTCCAAAATAGTTCAATGTACATTTATTTTTAATGCTGGAAGCAATTTTCCCGACTATTTTCTCCTTTTCATTAAGATGGATTTCTACCCATGTTTCTTTCCATACATGTAAATTTGTATTTAATGTTTCTTCAAAGAACTGCTGTTTTAATACATCTCTTTTAGCAACTGTTTCACCAAAGTTATAAAGAAGTTTATCGCGAAGATTATTATCATAGAATAAGTGCTGATGGGTGTTAGAGTATGTTGGAATGCCGTGTGGAATATTCGCTGACTCCACCACTGAATATGGAATCCAAATTCTTTTATTCAAATTTGTAAGCATCACAAAATCGCGGCCAATCGTACTAACCTTCCCCACTGTATGAATGCACTCTTTGCCGCATTTTGAATACACTTCTACTTCATCATTCCGCTTCGATTTAAAAAACTTTCTCAGCATTAATATCTTCCCACGTTTTTCATCACTCTTTGCAATATGAAAGATATTTGCACGATGCATATAATCTGTAAAAAGCCTCGTTTCCTCTGTCGTCGTCTCTGTTGTCGGCGAAGTAAGCCCCTCTCCTTTTTTACGATTCAGTTCATTTATATGATCCTCTTTTATTACTTCCTTTTTACGATTTTCTAATAAGATTTTCATGTATTCATTCAAATGAATCTTTTTCCCCTTCTGTTCTTCCAATCCCGCACCTCCTCCAGCAGTCAAACTTTTAAAGAGTAATATAATAAACTGCCTGTCATGATTACGAGAATTGTTCCAAAAACAGTAAAAATCAACATATTATCCTGAAGACTGTTCAAAGAGGCGGAAGGAAGCCCGCACAAAGATGGATTTAAAATAACAATCCCAAGCATCATCCCCATTATTCCACCGATAATTCCATGAAAAAGGCCTGATAATAATGATTGATATTTCATAAGTGAACCGAACTTCTTACCGATGAATGCTCCAATTCCTAAGGCAAAAAGAACTTGAATAATAAAATAATCAGGGATTAAAAAAACAGTAAGCATCGCTAAATGTAAACTCAAAACTCCGCTTCCGCACATCGCAACAACCATGCCGTAACGATCGGCAAATATCTTTTTTTTCTTCGTTATTAGAAGATAAAGCAATACTCCAACTGTGCCATTCAGCATGAAATTCCCAATAAGAAAAGCTGTCATCTTCACTGCATTCCCCCTTGATTATGTATGTCTCGCAGAAAATGCTAATAAAAAAAGAGAAAAAATGAAAATAATTTCAATAAATAGGAGGAACATCATATTTAAGCTTGCGGCAGCTCCAATCATTGGTGCCATTAAACCGATCATTAATCCATTTATATATCCAGTTAATAGCGTTTGATAGTCAAAAAGTGCTCCAAATATTACACCTATGATAATGCCAATTATTGTCGTTATAATTGTAATGAAGACAAATTCAAATGGAAATTGATAAATAAGAATTACCCCTGTCACAATTGCAACAGTCCCGCTTACCATCAACGAAATATTCATTCCCAAATGAAAGCCGATTAGTTTTCTAATTTTGAATAAATATAAATATAAAAAAAGAACAGCAATTAAATTAAAGAGATGTAAAAAGACAATATTGTCATTTATCAACTGATTTCCACCTCTTTTCGCATCCCCAAAATTTCATGCCGCCTGATCATAAACTACTGTATAACATGTATGATGAATCATACTTGTCCTATTCATGGAACTACAAAATTTATAAAAACAGGTTAAGTGCCCAACCAGAAACAATTTGCCATCCATAAATTAGGTATGTGTACTAAGAATGGAGGTATGAAAATGAAACGTTCAAAACGGCGTATTAGATCTAGAAAAAGAGAAATAGAAAATAAAGAATCTTTAGCCTTCTGTCCTGAATGTGCGCCGGCAGGAATCGAAGAAAATGATTTATTCTGCTCGCCATGTATATGTCCTGAGCAAATTCCACAGCCAAGATTTCCATCACCAACGAGTAATTTCCCCGCTGAAGATTTGGAAAATTTAAAAAGGTGTATTAATAAAGCAAATACGCTGCTTCTCTCTCTTGCACAAGAAGGAGAGATAGATGGAAACGAAATAGACTCTGCCCGTATTCCCATAGTTCAAGCCGGAGAGGCAGCAGAAGGTGAGGTAGAGATAAACGATCGTGCTCTCCAGGTAAGTTTATTTCAATTAATCGGGCAATGTGTAGAAGTAACTATACGCTGCAATGACGAGGAAGAAGTAATGGACGGGATATTTGCTGATTCTGGAAGGGATTTTATTATCTTGGAAAGAAATTATAAAATCCATAAAAATCTATTGCTTATTCCTTTTGAAAAAATAATTAAAATAGAGCATCAACAAGTCAAAGAACCATGTGAACGTAATTTAAGTGATATTGATACTTGTCTTAGAAGAGATATTACTTTCTGCTTTGGAGAAACCGTGTCAAAAAGTCCTTTTCTTCTTAATTTATTTTTCGGACTTAGTTTATCTCTTTTCCTTGAAAGTTATATAGGCCGCTTCGTCTATATAAAAGGGGAAGAAGAAATAAAAGGCTGCCTGCAAGAAATAACGAACAGGTCTGTCATCATTATAGATAATTGTGATAAACGTGGAATAGATTTTGATGAACTTTGTTTTATTGAAATAGAAGACAATAGTAATTAAAAAAGGAATCCAAATTAGGATTCCTTTTTTCTCGTTTAAGATTTAAGTTCAAATAAAACTTCACAGCCCTGATGACGCAACAGGTCAGCATTTAAACTATGTTCTAATCCTGCCAGGCGGAGCTGAACCCGTCTATCACAAAATGCGATGACATTATCCTTGAAGCACGTAATATCTCTGTTACAGCTGCATCGTTCACAATCACAATCACTTCGAAAATCATGCTCCTCATCAAAACAGGAATCAAGACCAGCGAAAAAGTTGGAGTGGCAGTCTTTATGTTTTATCCTTATTTTTTTTATGCGGTCCGTTAATACAGTAGCAACATCCCCATCTTCCTGCAATAAATCAACAAAATCGAATCCAACATTACAAATAATTCCGCAAACGTGATGACAACATTCTTCCACATGCTTATGGGATTTAACTTTTACAGCACGCGGTCCAATATTATCACATGGACATTCCTTCATTTTCCCTCCTCCTTCTCTTCATTAATATATGAAACAGAGAAGGTAGAGGTTCTATTCACGATACAGGTATGAATTTTTTCTATTTGTTCAAACTATATATAGGGAGGTTTGAATATGACGATTTTAATAATAAAATTTATTACCGCTGTAATCGCTTTTGCTGTCGGTCTTGATTTATTTTTCGATGCTACAATTACAGATATTTTATCATTTAGCCTTTTTGTTACAATCGTTTCTTATATAATAGGAGACAAGATCATTTTACCTCGTCTTGGTAATCGGAACGCTGTAGTTGCAGATTTTCTATTCACTTATTTAAGTGTCTGGATTATAGGTAGTGTGCTTTTTGATAATTATTTACAAATTGCCTGGGGCAGCATTATCTCAGCCGTAATTATTGGGGCAGCCGAAGTATTCGTTCACTTATTCTTACAAAGAACAATTCCAAACAAGCCCGAAACGGAAATGCACCGTCAAAGAGAAGGTAATTTCAATCTTGCATATGGAACGGAATTCTCCGAAGAGCAAAATCCATTTCCATTAGATGAGCATAAAAAATAGGTGGAACTCTCCACCTATTTTTTATTTTCAACATATATTCAATCTAACTTGCTTTTTAATCAGTATCTAAAGATAAAAAGCAAGTTGGATAAATTTCAATATTTACATTTCTTCCTCTATTTATTATATTAATCTTCTACAATAACTAAAAATTCTAGATTAGAATGACTATTAGATGATATTTATAGTTTCCCTTTAAAAAGATAGGTTCCTCTATTATTATACACCTTTCGTCAGCTTTCCTTACATCGCAAATTATAATAATTATAAAAAGGTATTGATTTTTTACTGGTAGATGTTATCATAACTAATGTAAGCAAAACCTATTAAAATAATACTTTTAGAGGTGAATTTCTATTATGACTAACAGACTAACAACTAGTTGGGGTGCTCCTGTTGGAGATAACCAAAACTCGATCACTGCTGGTTCACGCGGACCAACATTAATTCAAGACGTACATCTTCTTGAGAAATTAGCACATTTTAATAGAGAACGTGTTCCTGAGCGTGTTGTTCATGCCAAAGGTGCTGGAGCTCATGGTGTTTTCAAAGTAACTAACGACGTTTCAAAATATACGAAAGCAAAACTTTTCAACGGTATCGGAAAAGAAACTCCTATGTTCATCCGTTTCTCTACAGTTGCTGGTGAATTAGGTTCTGCTGATACAGTTCGTGACCCACGTGGTTTCGCTGTTAAATTTTACACTGAAGATGGAAACTATGACATCGTAGGTAACAACACACCTATTTTCTTTATTCGCGATGCTATCAAGTTCCCTGACTTCATCCATACACAAAAACGTCATCCACAAACACATCTGAAAAACCCTAATGCTGTGTGGGATTTCTGGTCATTATCACCTGAATCTTTATACCAAGTAACATACTTAATGGGTGACCGTGGTATTCCTGCAACACTTCGCCATATGCATGGTTATGGAAGCCATACTTTCAAATGGACAAATGCTGAAGGTGAAGCTGTTTTCATTAAATATCACTTCAGAACAAACCAAGGTGTTCAAAACCTTGATCCAGCTGTTGCTGAAAAACTTGCTGGTGAAAACCCAGATTACCATACTGAAGATTTATTCAATGCTATCAAAAATGGCGATTTCCCATCTTGGACTTTACATGTTCAAATCATGCCATTAGAAGATGCAAATACTTACAAAGTTGATCCATTCGATGTAACTAAAACTTGGTCTCAAAAAGACTATCCATTAGTTGAAGTTGGTACAATGACATTAAACCGTAACCCAGAAAACTACTTTGCAGAAGTTGAGCAAGTAACACTTTCTCCTGGTAACTTAGTACCTGGTATTGATCCATCACCAGATAAAATGTTACAAGGTCGTTTATTCGCTTATGCTGATGCACATCGTTACCGTGTGGGTGCTAACCATAATGCATTACCAATTAACCGTCCATTATGCCCAGTAATGAACAACCAACGTGATGGTCAATTACGTTTCGATGGTAATGGTGGTTCTTCTGACGTATACTATGAGCCAAACAGCTTAGGTGGCGCAGTTGAAACTCCAGAAAACAAAATTGTAGAATTCGCTGTAGAAGGCTTTGCTGGCAGCGTTGGATATGCTAGCGATGACCACTACACTCAAGCTGGTGACTTATACCGCTTAATGAGTGAAGAAGAGCGTACTCGTTTAGTTAACACTATCGTTGGTGCTATGAAACCAGTTGAAAAAGACGAAATTAAACTTCGTCAAATCGAGCACTTCTACAAAGCAGATGCAGAATACGGAACTCGTATTGCAGAAGGTCTTGGATTACAAGTACCAGCAGCAGTAAAATAATTAATAGTTTATCTATTTACTATTAATTCTCAAAGTTATTCTCATAGAGAAAGAGGTTTCATACCTCTCTTTTCTTCAGATCGTTAGTCTATAAGACTAGCGATCTTTTTTATACTTCTATACCCTCCTTCTGTTTGTTATAATCCTGTACAATAAAAATTACAATTATTATTATAAATACATAGCTGCAGCTGCTTGTTCTAAAACCGATTCTCTCTCAAAACAGAAATAACCGTAAATCCGTAAATAATAATTACAATTCCCAATAGTTCAATAATTAATCTCATTAATGTTCTTTTCCTCATAATATCTTTCCTTAATTTTTATATAGAAATAGCTTTCATTAGGCTTCAAAATAATCTACATAATTGGACATACTCCAAATGACCAGTTCATACATAAGGTAAGGTGAACAAAACTTAGGAGGTAGTGCAGTGATTCATTCTGATGAGCAATTATATTTCGAAGACAGTGAAAATTTTGAGGATGTAAGACAACAACAATATTATTCTCCTTGCCACCAATATCCTAGACCACCTTACCATCACCATCATCCTTACTATCCATCGTATGGTGGATATTATCCATGGCATGGCGGATACGGACAAATGCCTGGCTATGGACAAACACATGGATATGGCGGCGGCTTTGGACAAATGCCTGGACAAATGCAAGGCGGCGGTTTTGGACAAATGCCCGGACAAATGCAAGGCGGCGGCTTTGGACAGATGCCTGGACAAATGCAAGGTGGCGGTTTTGGACAAATGCCCGGACAAATGCAAGGCGGCGGTTTTGGACAAATGCCCGGACAAATGCAAGGCGGCGGCTTTGGACAAATGCCCGAACAAATGCAAGGTGGCGGTTTCGGACAAATGCCTGGACAAATGCAAGGTGGCGGTTTTGGACAAATGCAAGGTGGCGGTTTTGGACAAATGCCCGGAAGATAATACATTTAGGGCTAGTATTTTAACTAGCCCTCTGCTTTTGCACACACTTTTATTTTTGTAATTCTCCTGTCAGATATCTCTTCAACTTTAAAAATAAATTGTTCAAACTCAATTATTGGATGCTCCTCATTAGCTGGAATATAGCCTAGCTGACCAATAACAAATCCACTTAATGTGTCAAATTCTTCAATCGGTAAATTTATTTTCAATAACTCTTCTATATCATGAAGGTTCGTCGTTCCTGTAATTAAATACGTTTGTTCATCAATCATTTGAATCTCTTCTACAATTTCTTCTTCATCATATTCATCAAAAATATTCCCTACAATTTCTTCAATAATATCCTCAATCGTTATAATTCCATCTGTTCCACCATATTCATCAACAACAATTGCAATATGAACATTATTTTTTTGCATATCTTTGAATAAAATATCAATTGTCTTTGACTCAAGAACAAAATACGGTTCACGAAGCAGATCCCTCAAATTGAATCGATTATCATCACAATTTTCAACAAATTGGATTAAATCCTTGGAATGTAAAATTCCAATAATATCATCTATATTCTCTCCATATACAGGGAATCTTGTATATTTCTCTATATTTACTAGACGCACTGTTTCAATCAAGCTGTGATCAATTGGAATTGCAACGATATTTGTTCGATGTGTCATAATATCAGAAACGGTCTTATTATCAAGCTCAAACACATTGTTAATCATCAGTTTCTCCGTTTCCAGTATAACACCGCTTTCCTTACCAACATCGACCATCATTCGAATTTCTTCCTCTGTTATATTATTTTCGTCTGCATTGGGATCAACACCGAACATCCGAACGATCGCATTCGTTGAAAGTGTTAAAAATTTCACAAATGGAGATGTAATCTTCATTAAAAAGGTAAGCGGAACAACAGCAAACATAGAAATGGCCTCTGCCTTCTGTAAAGCAAGCCTTTTTGGCACTAGTTCTCCTAATACTAATGTGAAGTAAGATAAAATGAGAGTGATTATAATTACTGATATTGTTTCCAATATTTTTTCTGAAACTGGTACACCTATATTATACAATGCACTCGCCAGCTGACCAGCAAAACTGCCTGCGGCAAATGCACTGGCTAAAAATCCGGCAAGTGTAATTCCTATTTGAATCGCAGCTAAGAAACGGCTCGGTTCAGATAAAAGATTCTTTAATAAAATTGCTTTCTTATCACCACTTTCGGCCATCAATTTCACTTTATTATCATTTAAAGAAATCAAGGCTATTTCAGAGGCAGCAAAAAAAGCATTACAAATAATAAGGATGACAAGTAAAATAAGTTCCATTGACAATATACATTCATCTCCTGAAAAAAGAAAAGCATTCTTTTCTATTTTCCATGGAAATGAAGTGAATTATTCATAAAAATTTATCTATGCCTTTTACACACTTGGACTATATAAAAAGAATCGCTTTTTATCCTTTTTAGTCGACTTCTCAATAGATATTGTTAATTTTAAATTATATTTCCAAATTTATCTAAGCTATTTCTCCCCATGAACTCAATCGTTTGTCTCAAGCCTTCCTCATACGGTGTACATGGCAATGGACCAATCCTCCTTTCATATTTCTCACTGCTTAATACGACGGGCTCTTCATTTAAATAAAACATTTCAACAGCTTCCCGCATATCAGCATTAAAAATGCCAATCATTTTAATCATTATTTTTGTTACAGTAGAAACGTTCTTTTCATAATTTATATATTTTCTAATCATATTAATAATTTCTTTTCCAGTAATAACACCATTACCGCGAATATTCCAATTTTCTCCGTAGGCTTCTTCCATCATTGCTAAATTTACTATTGCCTTTGCTCCATCAGGTGTAAAAATATACTCTCTCGCAATTGTCTGATCCCCAACAAAGCGAGCTTTCTTTCCTTTCATAATATCTTGCAGCGTAAAATGGAGGATTGCGTTATTTGCATTTGGTCCATAAAAATCAGGAAAATGACATGTGACTGCTTCTACGTCTGAGTTTTTCACAAGATTTTCAATTTCCAGGCGAATCTTTCCCTTTTTTGTATGCGGATTTTTCTCTGCTTCCTCCGTTATTTTTACTTCAGGATGTCGTCCGTACGCATAAATATTATCAACTATTGCAAGCTTTGCTGATTGTACTTTACATGTCTTAATAATATTTGACATAAATAAAGCTAACTTTCCTTCCCATTGTGAATATGGGATATTTGCCGATTGAAAAACAATATCAACTCCTTTTGCCGCCTGAATTAAATCAGTTTCTTTAAAAATATCTCCAGTTTGAATCGTAACATTTGAATCATCTTGAAAAAGTTTTCCCAATTTTTCCTTCTTTCTCGCAAATGCAACTACCTTAATCCCTCTTCCCGATAACTCCTTTACGATTGAATAACCCATTCCTCCTGATGCACCCAATACTAATGCCTTTCTCATTCATTTCTCCTCCTTTTAACCATTGGTCAATTTAAATATAAATAATGGACAGTAAGACTCGCCCTTTTAAAATAGGGCATCAAACTGTCTATAAATTTTAATTTATCCCAGCCTTAACGGGCAGTAAG